>NZ_JBHFNQ010000160.1:0-5183 GCF_041929345.1 Floridaenema aerugineum BLCC-F46 | reverse complement strand
ACTGTTTAAATTTCACCAAAATTTACAACAAGAAAATCGCGACTTTTTAACAGCTACCCATGAACAGCGGATGACTAATGCTCAGGAACAAAACCAACGGCTACGTCAATTCCGTCGGGATCTGTTTATTAGTATTTTTGGAACTCCTAGCTCTAGCCCTTCCGCAAAATAGCCAACTACGGCTTCATCTTGAGCTAAAAAATAGAATCCCCCAGTCGAAAGAGCAAAAGCTGCTCTTTCGACTGGGGGATAAATAATCAAAAACAACAAATGAGTTTTAGGTTTTTTTGTTGTGACATTCTCTGCGGCTGCTGAGTACCTAAAACTCAGAAAAGCAACAGAGTTCCCGACCTCACGGATATGGGCTTCCTGCTAAATAGGGCGAAATACTTATGTAGCCCTCACAGGCAGATGCGATTAGTCTCACCGCCATCTAAAGCTGCCAAAAAATCTTGGAGTTAAGTAGGTAGGCCGGAAAATTTATCGTTGAGACAAGGCAGAAGGGAAGAGGGTTTCCGCCAAATTTACTTTCCGTTACATACTTCTGTTTATTTGCGCCTTCCTACTTAGGAAGTATATAACTTTTTCTACATAATAGCATCTAACTTGACAATTTGCAACCCGCTTGAAAGTATTCATAATTTTTTCCTTTCCTGAGCTAAATATCAATAATTGATTGGCTCTGATTTTGACTTCTCCCTCCCTTGAAAGAGGAGGGATTCTAAGCGGAAGTCGCTACGTGGGCTAAAGCCACACTTCGCAACAGCTAATACCAATTCTCTGTAAAGATGCGCTTAATAAAAGAGGTAAAGTTGAAAATAGTTTTGGTGAAAAAGGGAATGATAATCAATCTATTTTTGGGTCTTCCGTTTTTAGTGTGCTAATGTTCGCTACAAACATTTTAATATCCTCAACGCCTTGAAAATGCGTTATTTTTTACTAAAAAAGTACAGTGGTAACGAAAGACCCGTAAATTTACTATCAGGCATAAAGAGATAAATCCAAACGGTTCTTTGGGAATTATTATGCTGATGTTACATGGCGAACATTTTTGTAGGGACACGGCATCATAAATATATTGGTGTAGAGTCAAATTTTAATCATGCCGTGTCCCTACAGCATAATTGAATCAAAAGAACCATCCAAACTAAATCCCGGTAATACATTTTCACCCGATAATTCGGTGGGAAGATTTCGCACTTCTACATCTTCTCCTTGGCGATAAATTTCTACTTGTTGCTGTTGGGGATTAATCAACCATCCCATTTGTACCCCGGCATCCATATATTCGCGCATTTTGGCACGCAACATTTCCAAATCATCGGTTGCTGACCTTAATTCAATGACAAAATCCGGTGCAATGGGAGGAAATTTGCGTCTTTGTCCCGGGGTTAATGCTAAGTATCTTTCCCGGCGAATCCAAGCGGCATCTGGAGAACGATCGGCCCCATTTGGTAACTTAAATACTGTGGAGGAACTGAAAGTATAACCCAGGTTTGTTTGCCGATTCCAAATTCCTAAATCGATAATTAAATCTGCTTCTCGATTTCCGCTATCGCCGCCTACTGGTGGCATAATAATTAATTCTCCTCTGGCAGTACGTTCAAAGTTCAAATCGCGGTTATTTTGACATAACTTATAGAACTGTTCGTCACTGAGGTGAACGGTGTCTAAATTTAATGTCAAACCACTCATAACTTTACACTTAGCCTGAAGGGTGATTAATATTATATCATCCGAACTGGTGGCAGTGAATAACCGTCAAATCAAATATATTTTTCTATCCAACGCTCGTCAAATACCAATTCATAAATCCGGTTATTAACTTGAAGATAATCTCCTTGCTTAACTACTAATCCCGACATCAGCAATTCTGTTTCTTCTGGACTATCAACCGCTACAACCTGTCCTTGATGTAAAATTTGTTGGTAAAGTTTTAGCAGTTCAACAGTACGCTGTTTACCGTTCAAAATCCAATCGCGTATCGTCCGTAAATGTTCTGGTTGGTCAAGGGATTCCCAATTTTCGATAATATGCGATCGCACTAACTCTTCCACATAAACTGCTTCCTCATTAGTCGGAATGGGAGACTCAGAACTGCAAATCAGTTTGCAGACTTTTTGAGTAAGAAAAGGCTGTCCTCCCGTCCAACCTATTACTTCTTTAAGTAACGTTTGTGGGTTACTAACTCGTTTAGTTAATCCTTGCAGTAAGGGTTGAGCTTCATGTACTTGAAAACCTTTGAGTTGAATCGCTTGACCAACATTAAAAGGAGTGCGGTTTTTATCTTGAATTAATTGGGAAGGAGTTGCTACCCCTAACAAAACAAAATTCAAACGTTGATAGTCGGAACTATCAGCCCGTTTATTATAACAAGTGCGGATAATGCTAAAAAATGCAGTGCTATCAAACTGAAGGTCGAGTACGCTATCAATTTCATCGATAAAAATAATTATTTTTTCAGTAATAGCAGTTAACAATACTTCGTTGATAAATTCTGACAACCGCTGCACGGGAGATAATAATTCCCGTTCGCGCCACCAAGTCCGAATATTAACTTTATCTAACAAATTAAAACCGCTAACTAAGAGGTAAGCAAAGCCTGCATACCACTGTTCTAAAGTTATCTGGAAATTGCCAATTACCGAAATATCGATCGCACTACAAACAAATCCTTCTGCTTGCAGCTTTTTCATAATTTGGACGCGCAAGCTGGATTTACCCATCTGTCGGCTATTGAGGATGTAACAAAGCTGTCCGAGTTTCAAGGCTTTGTATAGGTGTCTATCTGCCGATCTCACTACATAAGTAGGCGCATCAATGGGCAAACTTCCGCCTACTTGGTAATCGTAAGAAGGCGGTGCTTCTGCACTCCGTAGCAGCGCATTTTCTATTACCAATTCAGCTTGAGTTGCTTTGAGAATTTCCAGGGTGTGCGACAATTCTTTGGTGCGTTCTTCTACTTTTTGCTCCAAAGTTCCGTTATAATCTTCTAATTGTTCGTAGAGTTGAGCGTTTTCAATCGAGATGGCAGCTTGAGCAGCAATGATTTGTAAAGTTTCCACTCGTTCGGGGGTAAATGCGCCGATCGCCAAGTTATTTTCTAAGTAGAGAATGCCAGCTAATTTGCCGCGATCGAGTAGAGGAGTGCAGAGGATTGATTTAGGTTGAGTGGCAATAATGTAAGAGTCGCGAGTAAATTGTCCTTCATCAGTGGCGTTATTTAATACTACATTGCAGAACTGAAATTGGAAGCCCCTTTTTCAGCGAAGCAAAAAGGGGTACTTCACAGTCGCTGTTTGGGTGAGATTCTTGTTTCAACGAGTGACGCAAGCTTCAAGCGCTGTTTTTGATGACTAATTTCTAGCGATCCAGAATTTGTACTTTTTGTCAACCTCCTTGACTGGACTGGCGCTATAAGTACTTAGATCTGTTTGGAGGAATTTGGGTGAAAACCCTAATACCAGATGACGAAGGTTCTGAAATAAGATTGGGATAGTTTTTTAAGTCCAAAAAGTATGTATCCAGAAACCACATCAGATCCGATTCGGCAGGAAGCGCTAACTGCCTTAACGGCTAAAATGATCGAGCAAGGTTGTCCCGACCGATACGCACCAGCGCTTGCCGCTTCCATCATCTTTCAAACAGACCTGGATTTGCGAAATGCCCAACTCTCTCGCCTCTTATCTTGGCTTAAGCAGGATTATAGCGATGTCTATGCGTTGGCGCTGAAGATCGTCGAAAAAACCCGGGCTGAATTTGAACATCGGGTTATAGAAGGTTGATTGTGAAACTTTTGTCCAAAGTCGCTAGGAAGTACGGTTGAGTAACCAACGACTCCCAAATCTAACAAACCTGATTTAAAGCTTTCCCTTGGAGTCAAAGTTTAATAACTAGCAACTTTAAGTTGCTCATAATATTTCAATGTAAAGAAACGTTTCTGTTTTACTAGATCCATGACGGGCGATCGCCTGTGGAAAGCTTTCTTTCTTTTGCAGATCATAAGCTTTAGTTATACGCTCTCAAAATTTTTCCCTATTCCCAATAATGGTTGGTGTCGTCTGGCTAAAGCCTTATAAATCAACCGTTTGGGAAATTTTATCTTTACGTATAACTAGATAGCAATATAGCGATTCTATTTGAAATATAAACAGATCGGTTTTTTGAAGCAAAGTGTATTCAGGGACTATATCTATGGATGATGTTTTACTAGAACAACAAAAATTAGCAAGAATAATAACATTAACAAATTTTATTCAAAGCAATCCAGAGGTAAGAGAGCTCAAAAGAGCTTTAGCCGTCAAAATGGCTTTGGAAGGTGAACCATACGCTAAAATTAGCAATTTACTGGGGATGAAGAAGTCAAGTATCAGTACTTGGAAGCAAAAATTTGAAGCTCAAGGTCTAGAGGGTATCAAGTTAGGTTATCAAGGTTCATCTGGTTATTTGACAAGTGACCAAAGGAAAGAAACAATTACTTGGTTGCAGACGAATAAGTATTGCACTTTGGGAGAACTAGTGAATTATTTGGATAAACAATACGGTGTGACTTATCAATCCTTGCAAAGTTACTATGCGTTGCTCTCAGCTGCCTATATTGCTAGAAAGAAATCACCGAAAGTCAACCACCTCTCTAAGTCACAGATAGTAAAAAATGAAACAAGAGAGAAAAGCTCCAGAATTTATTGAATAACTAAGAAACAGATGGTTTTTTCCCAAATAGGTTTCCTTTTCTCAAGGAAACCTATTTGTTTTGATATCTAAGGTATTTGCTAATGGTAAAAAAAAAATCATCCTAATTTGAATAGGTAAGCTCATTGTTCATAAATCATTTAGAATAAGTTTGATTATCCGCTCAAAAAACTTGTGTTATCGTTAAAACATATTTTATCTTTTTTGTCAATAAGTAAAGCACAAGTATTTATAGTTACAGCAAATACTGAAAATATCCACTCGTTAATAGTACGATTTTAATAAATTTTATTAAATAAACAATATCAGTATTACAGAGATTTCCGTTACATTTATTATCAATAAAAATAGCTCTTACCCCTTTACAAGCCCAAGGAAAATTGATAAGTTCATATTGTCGGAAGCAAAGGCAAACGCCTCGCACCGATAACAACAAAAACAACAAATGAGTAAAGGTACAAAACAATGGCAGTTGAAAAAACCAATTCTTC
>NZ_JBHFNQ010000016.1:0-27621 GCF_041929345.1 Floridaenema aerugineum BLCC-F46 | reverse complement strand
ATTTCACTTCTGCTACCAATCGCTTATGCAAGTCGATAGCTGTTGGTAATTTCATGCCAGCATCCATTGCTTTTAGACAAATATCTAACCCCCAATTCCAGGCGTGACGAGAAACTCCAGCGTGTGAAGCCGCCAAAGTTCTTTGTTTGTTGTTTAGGTTTAGTCTTGTCTTAAAGCTTTTGAGCAATTTCTCTTAACTCCTCTACGACTTTTTTGTTTTTAGTGCAAGCCTTCCTTCGGCTTCCCACCTCCTCAACCTGGAAACCGACACTCGTTTGATTTTTGCTGCTTCTGCTCTGGTTAACTTCCTCATCCTGGCAGTTTAGCATATCTTTTGAGGAGGTTTAGGAAGGCTTAAGTAAAATTTCAGGAGCAGTCCAGACCACCCCGGTTTTTCAGCCTCGTAAATCTCCCCTGTAGATCCCCCTCTTCCCTTACAAAGGGGGGCTCCCGGGGGGATCTTTTAGGGGGGGGCTCCGGGGAGGATCGAACCTTGTTAGCAAATAGAGATTAATACCCCAGATAGATCTGGGGTTTTGGCTAACGTCGTAAAATTGCAGTTTTGTTGATTATAAGTGTTTTCTGGGAAGTTTTACAGCCTGTCTTTTGACAAAAAAAGCAGTTTTCTTCAAAATGATCCAGGTATGTCTGCTAAATGCAACAACTTGTCAGAGGAGAACACTGTGAAAAAGATTTTGTCCATCATTTTGCTGTTGAGTATAGTATTCAATTTTACCTTTGTCCGCCCCGTTCTCGCGGGTGATGTTGCTAGCGGCGCGAAAATTTTTAGCGCCAATTGTGCTGCTTGTCATGCTGGGGGAAAGAATGTAGTTAATCCTAGCAAAACTTTGGCAAAGGCTGATTTAGAAAAGTATGGAATGAATTCCCTGGAAGCGATTGTCACTCAGGTAACAAAAGGTAAAGCTGGTATGCCTGCTTTTAAAGGTAGACTCAACGCTCAGCAAATTGAAGATGTGGCTACCTATGTGTTAGAAAGTTCCGCAAAAGGGTGGAAAAAAGTTTAACTTTCGGGAAAATTTTTGGCTGTAAATTTTGCTAAGAGAGATGCTCAAGGAGATCGGAATTATGAGTTATTTAGTTCAATTATTGGTCAGCTTGTGCATCACTTTGGCTTTTCTAATTTACTCACCTCCTGCTACAGCGCTCAGTCTAGCAAATTCGTCTGTTCAGATGAGCGCACAGGAGTTTTTTCGGGCAGGTGTACAGCAAATGCAAAGCCAAAATTACCCGAAAGCTGTACAAGATTTTAGCAACGCAATTGATTTAAAAAAGGATTTTTCTGCGGCTTTTAGTAATCGGTGTTTGGCTTATTTACAACTGGAAGAATATGAAAGTGCAATTCAAGATTGTACGCAAGCAGTAAGTTTAAATTCGCAAAATACAGAATCTTTTTTGAATCGAGGTTTGGCTTACTATAAACTAGGAAATTATCAGGGTGCGATCGCAGATTATAACCAAGTAATTAAATTAAAACCGATTGATTTTCGCGCTTATTACAATCGAGCTTTAGTTAAAAGTGAATTACCAGATTATCAAGGGGCAATTAGGGATTATAATAAAACTTTAAGTTTAATGCCTGTACAAGATAGATTTCAATTAGCACAAGTTTATAACGATCGCGGCACAATTCGCTTAATGTTAAATGACAGTGTGGGAGCGATCGCAGATTTTAACCAAGCTATTCACTTAAATCAACAAGATTACCGAACTTACTTTAATCGTGCTTGTGCTAATCAACGCATTTCAAATTATACCGCAGCTATTGAAGACTTAACTGTAGCCTTAAAACTTAACCCCAATTACGCCGAAGCTTACGCCAACCGAGGTATAGCTTACTATCAATTAGGAAATGAACGCCAAGCATTACTCGACTTACGAAAAGCGGCTCATAACTTCCTTTTTCAAGATAATATCACCGCTTATCAACAAACATTAGATTTGCTCAAACAGTTAAAAGGAGAAGAAACAGTAATTGCCTAATTACCAGGTTGACACTCTCACCGTCGTAGGGGTAATTCATAAATTACCCCTATCGACCCACCATTAACATAGTAACAAAATACAGCGAACTTCCTGTAGTTGAATGCTACACCGGACAATTAAATCAAGTATTGATGAACCACCAATGCTATTGATGCCTTAGAAGAAATAGCAACTACCACCCTTGGTCAAACAATCATAAAATCGCTTGTTGTAAGGACTTTAGTCCTTTTATCCCAGGAATATACGACTAAAGTCGTTACAACAGACTTAATCATAATTAACCTTGTAACAAAGATTGTGCTCCATCAATCCAAATTTCTGTGCCGCTAATATGGTTAGAAGCATCACTAGCTAAAAATAACACCAACTGCGCCACTTGTTCCGATTTTCCAGGTTCGCCATCTGTTAAAGGAATTTCTCCTTCGGGAAATTCTACAGGTTCTTTCACCTGTTCTAAATGACGTTTTTGGGTGCTTTCATTAATGTTAGTTTCAATTGCTCCCGGACAAATTACATTTACCCGCACGCGATGTTCTGCTAATTCCAAAGCGATCATTTTAGTAAAGGCAACTTGCGCCGCTTTAGAACAAGAATAAGCCGTTGCACCAGTATTACTAAAAATTCTTGTGCCATTAACAGAGGAAGTAATAATTACAGAACCGCCTTGTTTTTTTAAATAAGGAACAGCATATTTAACTGTTAAAAAAGTTCCTTTCAAATTTACATTTAAAGTTTTATCCCACTCTTCGGGTTGTAATTCTTCAATTGGTGCCCAAACTCCATTAATCCCCGCATTGGCAAAAACAATATCAATTCTCCCCCATTTATCGACAATTTGTTGAATTGCTTTTTGCATTGGTTCGGGTTGGGAAATATCAGCAATTAAAGTAATTGCTTCTCCACCATTGCTATGAATTTGACTAACAGTTTGCGAAACTTCTTCTTCTGTCAAACCTAAAGCTGCAACTTTAGCGCCTTCTTTTGCCAGCAAATGAGCGGCAGCTTTACCAATTCCTGAACCCGCGCCTGTAATTAGCGCCACTCTTTGTGTAAGTTGCATTTTCCCATTTTTAGCTCTATTTTTAGTAAACTCCAAACTCATAATATTGTCACTCAGCCTAAAGATAGAAGCCGAAAAGGTGATATAGCAGAAGGCTCTAAGGTAGAAGGAAAAAGGCAATAAAAACAATGGTTTTAGCAATTCAGAATCAGCGGAGTCACCTCAGAAATTGCGATAACTTTAAAATTGATTTAGCTCGTTGGATAGATGCAAGATTTGGGGATTGCTAGTAAATATAAATTAATGAAGTTAAACCATAAACTCGATATTAAAAATGTCACAAAATCTCAAACAAAGAGCAAATTTTAGAATGAGAATAAACCGGCTAAATTTGCGGACAATATGGCAATTACTGAAACAAACTTTTGATGAATGGAATGAAGATAAAGCTTCGCGTTTAGCAGCAGCTTTAGCTTATTATACGATTTTTTCTATTGCACCTTTGTTAGTAATTGTAATTGCGATCGCCGGACTAGTATTCGGAGAAGAAGCCGCCAGAGGGGAAATTGTTGCTCAAATTCAAGGTTTAGTTGGCAGAAGTGGTGCAGAAGTAATTGAAACCGCAATTCAAAATGCTAATCAACCAGCCACAGGAAGTATCGCTTCTATTATTAGTATTGGTGCTTTATTATTCGGTGCTATTGGGGTATTTGCTCAACTTCAAGATGCTTTAAATACTATTTGGGAAGTTCAACCAAAACCTGGTCGTCCTGTTAAAGGTTTTGTCCGGCGCAACGTTTTATCTTTTACAATGGTGTTAGGGATTGGGTTTTTATTGCTGGTATCTCTGATTATTAGCGCTACTTTATCAGCAATTAGTAGTTATTTTAGTCACTTAGTACCAGGTTTTGACGTACTTTGGCAAGTAGTTAATTTTCTCATTTCTTTTGGCATAACTAGCTTTTTGTTTGCCATGATTTTCAAATTTCTCCCCAATGTACAGATCACTTGGGGAGATGTTTGGATTGGAGCGATAATTACTTCTTTACTATTCAGTATTGGTAGATTTTTGCTCGGTTGGTATTTGGGAAAAGGTAGTTTTGGTTCTACTTACGGTGCAGCTGGTTCACTAATAATTATCCTGGCTTGGGTTTATTATGCGGCTCAAATATTATTTTTTGGCGCAGAGTTTACCCAAGTTTATGCCAGAAGTTTTGGCTCGCAAATTATGCCTGATGAAGATGCTGTTTCTCTGACTAGGGACGATCGCATTCAGCAAGGAATTCCCTATAAAGAAGACGTAGATGCTGCTAGGGAATCACTTGCTACTAACAGAGTAAATCGACGGCGTTCTAAAAAAATAGGATTACCAGGATTAATCAAACGTTTAGGTGATACAAGAAGAAAACGTTAGCAACTGTATTCCATAAGATAGAAGCGCAGTTGACTACTGATTTCTAAGGTGATTGTAATTTCAAAAAAGCATAATTTAGGAGGATTTTTTAAAGATGCAAGTCAATAATAACTTAAGACAAAAAAGGAATTTGCTCGGTAAAGCAACTTGTTTATTACTCTTAACAAGTACGATCGCTGCTTGCGAAAATCGAACTGCGGAAAATCCCAACGTTAATACCACTCCCCAAGCAACTCCCACAGTAGTTGTTACCCCTACCCCAACACCAACTGTAGTTGTTACCCCAACTCCCGCACCAACGACTGTGGTTGTTACTCCCTCTCCTGTTCCCGCTAACACAATTGTTGCTACTCCCGTACCTCAGTCGCCAACAGCTGCTTCTCCCAGTGCTGTTACTACTCCTGATACCCAAGTTTCACCTACTGCCAACCAGGCGGCTGCTCCCAGCGAACCAATTACTGATGTAGCTGTAATTGCTAATACATCAGATAGACAATCGATTTTAAATAGACAGGTTCAGTTAACAAATGTGAGAGTTCAAAATGTAAATGGCGATCGCACTTTTTGGATCGGACAACCAAATGGTCAGCCAGTTTTTGTCGTTCTTGAACCAGCATTAGATGCCGGAAGTGCAGAAAATAAAATTGTAATTAAACCCGGACAAACTCTTAATTTAACGGGTGTATTAAGACCAGTACCTAGCACGCAACAAGCACAACAACAATGGGGTTTGAGTCCTGCTGAAGCCAAAACATTGCAAAACCAAGCCCTTTATTTACAAGCAGGACAAGTCCAATTTCAATAACTTAAAAAACTTAAAACTTTATCGGATGATCGACGGCTTGATATTTATAGTGCCTAAAATTATGCCAGCCGCGATCGTCTTTACTATAGGACTTACGTACTGAGATCCCCCAACCCCCTTCAATAGGGGGCTTAAAAGTTCCCCCCTTTTTAAGGGGGCTAGTTAGGATCTATTACATAAGAATTTTGTATCCTCAGAAATGCTTTTTTGCTAAGCCATTATCAATATTGGCACTTATCAATTTTGCGCCTGTTTCCGCAAGATTGCTATCGGTAAATCTGCTCCCAATTGAATTTTTATTTTCAATTAATTCTGAATTGCCTAGTTGCTAGCGGAATGAGTCATGATCGGAAACACAGGCAGCTTTTGTCCCAGATTAGTTGCATGATTGTAGGTGATCCCAATCAAACACAATCCTGTTAATACTAAAATCAAGAACTTTTGTCTTTGCCGACCTTGGTGTGCAGCAACGCCTGGTGCATTTACTGTTGTTTCGGGTATTTCGGGTAGATAATCTACTCCTTCTAGGATTTCAGGATCGACATAGGGTTGTAAGGATTTTCGGTACAGTTGAGAAATGTTTGCGCTCATAAAAAGTCAACAATGAAAGAATAGTAACACTATAAAAATAGTCGATTTTTGGCTAATATACATTCTCTTTAGGGGGTAATTTTTGGTTACTCTGCCATTCTGCTTTTAGGCAGAGTGACTAAGGTTAGGTTGGCCCATTATTTTTAGAGAGAATGCTATCTTTCTTTCAGCCAGAGCAGTAAGTTCCTCTACCTTGTCAAGTCGGTCTCCTTTCCATAGTATTTGCTAAAGATTAACGAGCATATCTAGCTTACTATCAATTCCCAAGTACAGAAAGATACAAGTGATTTAAACCAGTAGAAATGTATAACTGTTTACTTTATTATTATATTCTAGCATAATTTGGCAAAATCAATATAATGAATTTACTCGAATGTCAGTTATTCAGTATACAGTATTGGTCTGATTTGTCAAATTTTCATAACTTTTGGATTTATGAGTATTTAGCTAGAGGTTTAATCTTTTACAGCTATAACCCATTACAATTAGGTGAAACTACTTTCACTAAGGGTTGATGAAAAATATCAGTCATGGCTATTGAAATTGAGCGCAAATTCCTGGTTAATGGCGACAAATGGCGATCGCTTGCCACTGGCATCACCTACCGCCAAGGATACATTTGCACTAAAAAAGAAGCTGTGGTTCGGGTACGTATTGTAGGCGATCGAGGTTATTTAACAATTAAAGGTTTAACTGTTGGTAATTCTAGGGCAGAGTTTGAATATCCAATTCCCTTGAGCGACGCTCAAACTATGCTAGAAACGATGTGTGAACCGCCATTGATTGAAAAAAATCGATACTTGATTAAACATGGGGAATTAATGTGGGAAGTAGACGAATTTTTTGGGGAAAATGCCGGATTAATTATTGCTGAGGTTGAACTGAAAGCAGAAAATCAAGTGATAGAATTGCCTGAATGGGTGGGAATGGAAGTTTCCCACGATCCGAGATACTTCAACGCCAACTTGATTAAATATCCCTTTAGTAAATGGACAGATTGATCCAAAATAAATCAGTGTATAGCAAATTCCTTGTTGAGATTTGCTTTGTTCAAGAATGAGCAACCCTTTTCTTACGCTTTTGCGTATACATCAATTCATCAGCTTGAGCAAGTAAAGTTTCCAAGCTCACATTATCTTTAGGTAAACAACACTGAACACCAATACTCATAGAAAGTTGATAAGGGCGATCGCTGTTTTGGTTAAACAGAGCAACATTAGCTTGTAAACGATCGCAAATTTTCCCTACATCATCTAAATCACTAGTGGCAAAAATCACAAATTCATCTCCACCAAGACGCGCCAAAATATCTGCTTCCCGACAAGATTTTTGGAAAATTCGGGCAGCATCTACAATTGCTCGATCGCCCATTTCATGACCTAACTTATCATTAATTTGCTTCAATCCATCCAAATCAATAAATAACAGACAGTAATGACTATTTAAGCGATGCGCTACTTTTAACTGCTGTTCTGCTAAGACAAAAAACCCTCGACGATTATGTAAATTAGTTAATTCATCTGTTAAGGACAACTGTCTTACTTGTGCTTCCGCTTGTTGCCGTTCTTGAACTTCTTGGAGCAATTTAGTATTAACAGCTTCTAACTCCGCCGTGCGTTGACGAACTCTTGCTTCCAATTCGCTGTAAACTTGGACATTTTCCATTGCTACAGCTGTTGTATCCGCCAATGCTTG
The DNA here is from genome assembly GCF_041929345.1 of Floridaenema aerugineum BLCC-F46. Lineage (NCBI taxonomy): Bacteria > Bacillati > Cyanobacteriota > Cyanophyceae > Aerosakkonematales > Aerosakkonemataceae > Floridanema > Floridanema aerugineum. The sequence continues at coordinate 20,112 of NZ_JBHFNQ010000016.1, read as the reverse complement.
CAGCAACTTTACCTCTTGAATTGTCGGTTGATGTAAGTTTGCCCAATAAACACCAATAGCACCGATCGGATCTAAAGTCCGAATTGGCACCATTGCCAAACTTCTGACAAAAGTTGGTTGATAAGCAACGTAAGGAATTCGCTCATCTCCATAAATATCTGAAATAATAGCTGGCTGACGATTCCTCATTGTCCAACCCCCAAGACAAATTTTCATGGGGAATCTTTGCCCTTTCCAAAGTGGTGCAATTGAATCTTCATCAGCATAAAAACATTGGTCTTGATCCCGCAATATAAAGCTAGCGCCATCTGCATCTGTGAGGAAACGTGCAGCTACCCGAACGATCGCCATAATAGTTTCTAAATTCCGGGCTAAAGATAATTCTTGTACTACTAAAATCAATTGTTCCATCGCCCGGTTGTATTTGATAGTAGTATCCGCATTGTCTGTTGAAATGACAACGCCGTTGCCTGTTTCAGATTGTAAACTTACCACAACTTTCTCCTTTTCAGATTGAGCAGTAAGCTTCGCCATCAAATATTGCGGTGCGATCGCCAGTACTGGAATTTGATAACGCTGGATACTGCAAAAAAACCTCTTTTAGTAAAATACACTGACAAAATTAAGAATACTACAGTAAATCTACGGTATAACTCTCTCGACAGAGATTGAATACCTCTCATTCGATAGAAGAGTAAAAAAATAGTAGCCGATAGCGTGAAGATAAGAACGACCTAGCGGAAAAACTCTTCCGTTAGCTGTTGCCGGAGAACAGTGCGGAACAAAATGCCCGTTTGGTGAAAAATGCTGAAGAATATTACCGTTCTATGTTTAGCGATCGGGTGTCTTCTTGGAATTTGCGCGATCGCCAGATGGCAGAAACTTTAGACAGTTTAGTTAAGCATTTAAATTCGCATATCCACAGATAAACACAGATAAACACAGATGAATATGAATAAAACACTGGAATACAACAATCAAAAAGTTTGGATTGCATCAGGTTCAATTAATTTAGAAGGTAGTTTAACTCAACCGGAAACTGCGCGAGGTATCATTTTATTTGCTCATGGTAGCGGTAGCAGTCGCAATAGTCCCCGCAATCAATATGTGGCAGAAGAGTTAAATAAAGCGGGGTTTTCGACGCTGCTATTCGATTTACTTACACGCGATGAAGAAGCTAGCGATCGAGAAAATCAAGAATTCCGTTTTAATATTACTTTTTTAGCGGAAAGATTGATTGATGCAACACAATGGGTTGCCCAAAATTTAGATATGCAAAAACTGAAAATTGGCTACTTTGGGGCTAGTACTGGTGCAGCAGCAGCATTAGTCGCAGCGGCGCAATTTCCTGATGCTGTGGGTGCAGTAGTTTCGCGGGGCGGAAGACCTGATTTAGCTGAATCATCTTTAGGAAATGTAAAAGCACCAACATTACTAATTGTAGGTGAAAAAGATCAGCCTGTAATTGAAATGAATCAGCAAGCATTGGGGCAATTATCAGGGGAGAAAAAGTTAGAAATTGTTCCTGGTGCTAGTCACCTTTTTGAAGAACCTGGGGCGTTAGAAGAGATAGCGAAAATGGCGCGTCAGTGGTTCGATCAATATTTAGCAAAAAGTTAGATTTTAGAGTGGGTGTGATGCAACAAGAAATCATTGGAAATCGAACTTACAACTATTTACTGTTTCTACCGAAAGGTTACGAAACAAAAGAAAAATTGCCCTTAATTCTGTTTTTACATGGTGCAGGTGAACGAGGTAATGACCTGGAATATGTAAAAAGACATGGGGTTGCTAGAGTTGTGGAAGAACAACCAAATTTTCCTTTTATTGTGGTTTCGCCTCAATGTCCTCATCAGCAATATTGGGCAATACCGTTATTGATTAGATTACTGGATGAGGCACTTGCAAATTACAAAATAGACCCCGAAAGAATTTACTTAACTGGTTTAAGTATGGGTGGTTATGGTACTTGGCATTTAGCAGCTGCTAAACCCGATCTTTTTGCTGCTGTTGCGCCCGTTTGTGGTGGTGGAGATGTAGGTGCAGCTTTTTATTTAAAAAATCTGCCTGTATGGGCATTTCATGGAGCAAAAGATAACATAGTTGCCCTGAGTGAATCGGAAAAAATGGTACAGGCTGTCAGAAAATTTGGGGGCGATGTTAAGTTTACTGTTTACCCGGAAGCTGGGCATGATTCTTGGACGGAAACTTATAATAACCCCGCATTATATGAGTGGTTTTTACAACATCAGCGGGCTTCGTTAGTGCATTAAAGGTTGAGTAAATGTTGGCTTACACTCCGGCGATCGTCTTAGGAATTTTTCTGGTTCTCTTATTATTAGAAAAGCTGTTTCCTCTGCGAGAAAGGATAAATTCGCTACTCGGAAGATTGACCATTAATTTCAATAAATGGTTGATCCAGAAAACCTAACCTTAACAACAAATTAAACCCAAACTAAACTTTTTCAACTTAGTAAATCCCTCCTCTGAGATCTTGCAGCCGGGGGGGTAGAACCTCCCAGATCTCGTTACCAGGTTGAACCTGGTAACGAAAAACAGAGGCGGGAGCCTCAAGGTACTCTTATCTCAGTCCTTCTCTTTCCTGGAGCTTCCTGGAGCGCCTGGAGCGGTTTAAAAAATTACTATTCCCTACACCCTAAGATAGTGTAATCGCCAAACTTTTATCTTTACCGTGATTATATATTCGCTTATCACTAGTAGAGGTAAAAATTATGCCCGGTGGTCATGCAAGTCATAAAGGCAGCAGTAATAAACCCAACACCAATGCAAATGATGTGTTTGTTTCTGCTGCTGACGATTCAGTAGATCCCGAAGATATGTTACGGGAAGAAGTTCTTAATAGTGAAGTGCATAGAGCCGAAGAATATGTAGATTTTCCGCCTGCACTTGAACGTCCCGGAGAAGAACAAAAAGCTGGAAATAAGGAGAAATAAAAATGGCACAACAACAAAAAGTTGGCACACCAAATGATGCCAAAGCAGATGAGTGGGATAAAGATTTACACCCCAATAGAGAAGCGGGTAAAAATCAGGGAATGACTGGACAACACCCACCAGTAACATCAGCTTTAAATGCTTTTGAAATTAAAGAATTGCATAGCCGAATGCCAGACTTTTCCAGTGAAGAATTAAAACAAATTATTGTGCTGGAACCTGGTACTCGTTTGCAACAAGGTGCGAAGTATATTGACCTTAACGATCCAGAATGGGAAGAGTTTACAGCTATGGCTAATATGGAGGCTGGAACTGATAATTATTACGTTCCCAAAACCGAGGTTGGTTATCAACTTTGGAACAAATTGATCGGTGTGGAAAACCCAGAACGTTTAGACCAAGCAAACGATTCATAACTAACTCTTCATTACTTAATAAATGCTCGACTGGATCACAAGTAGCATCAACTATTTAGGGTATTGGGGAATTGTTCTACTAATGTTTTTAGAGAACTTATTCCCTCCCATCCCTTCAGAACTAATCATGCCTTTGGCAGGATTTACCACTACCCAAGGAAAGCTAGATATTGCCTTTGTAATTGTGGCGGGAACGATCGGTTCTTTGCTAGGTGCTTTGTTCTGGTATTGCATCGGTATAAGTGTTGGGGAAAAACGGTTAAAAAGATGGGCTGATAGATATGGCAAGTGGTTAAATATTTCTGGGGAAGATATTGAAAAATCAAAAAAATGGTTCGACAAATATGGCGGAGTAGCTGTATTTTTTGGTCGGATTATACCAGGAATTCGCACTTTTATTTCTGTGCCTGCTGGTTTAAATAATATGCCGATCGTACCATTTTTATTTTACTCAACAATTGGCAGTGCTTTGTGGGTAGCTTTGTTAACTTTCGCTGGATATCTTCTAGGGCGAAACTATCAGTTAGTAGAGAAATATCTTGGCACCATTTCTAGCTTCATAGTAATTGTTTCAATTGTGGCGTTTTGCTTTTGGATAATGAAGCGAAAAAGAAGAATGAAAAAAGCCAAAGTCAACAATTATCGATGAGCAAAAAATTATCAATAAACCCAAGTAAAAAAGGAGCAAAAAACATGGCTGTAACTACACAGGAAAACCGTGCTGTCGGGGTATTTCCGAATCGAGAAAATGTCGAAGCAGCACTTAACGAATTGAAAAAAGCTAACTTCCCGATCGAGAAAATTTCTGTGATCGGACGTGATTCTAGCGAAGGTCAAGAACTGACGGAAGATCCTAACCAATATGTACGCGATAAAACGGCTGAAGGTATTGGAAAAGGTGCTCTTACTGGTGGTGCTTTGGGGGGTCTTGGTGGTTTATTATTAGGCTTAAGTTCTTTGGTGATACCAGGATTAGGGCCAATATTTTTTGCAGGTTCTCAAGCGGCAATTTTTGGCACATTAGCTGGCAGTTTTTATGGTGCTGTTGGTGGTACAATTATTGGCGCTGTTTTAGGAAATGGAGTTTCTAACGAACAAGCAAATATTTATAGCGATCGCCTTTCTCAAGGCAACTATTTATTTGTCGTAGATGGCGATTTGTCGGAGATCGATCGCGCCGAATCAATCCTCAAATCCCAAGGAATTGAAGATTGGGGTGTTTACAATACAAAAGTTGATTGATTCACTCGCCATAAACAGTAATCATGACCTTTCTTTGACGTGCTTTGTTATCACAATCAATGTGAAAAATTTGTTGCCAAGTTCCCAAAACTAATTTACCATTAGCGATCGGCACAGTCAAAGAAGGGCCAAGCCAAGTAGCTTGTAAATGAGAATGTCCATTACCATCATGCCACGTTTGTTCGTGAAAATAATCCCGACTTGGAGGAATCAATTTATTAAGAATTTCCGGTAAATCTCTTTGCAATCCCGGTTCAAATTCAATTGCCCCGATCGCCCCCGTACTACCAACATTAAATACATTTACCATGCCCTGTTGAATTCCCGATTTTTTCACAACCTGATTTACTTTTTCCGTCAAGTCGTGCATATCGCCATTTCCCTTAGTTGAAATATTGATTTGTTCTTGATGAACCATAAATTAGCCTCAAACACTTTGATTTTCTACTTATAATTAATACATATTAGATAGCAATCCTCAATAATTATTATAAAAGATTTTATGGAACCGCGAAGACGCGAAGAGCGCGAAGGAGAAGACGAAGAGGCTATAGCTAATCCTAAATCAATTTTCAAGTCTTCTCTTCCTCTCCTCTTTCTTCGTGTCCTTCGCGTCTAATTCGCTATCGCGAATCGCTGCGCTAACGTGGTTCAAAAAAAATATCGATCGCCACTCACCAAATACACATTTACGGTTACAATTGAAAAGCGTTACCTCATCAGAGGGAGAGGCAAAAGAGTAAGGAAAGACTCAATTGCCCGATCGCAAATTTATCGATCGCCAATAACGCTATTAACAAGAAAAATAGGTCTGAAAATTGAAATTAAGACCTGAACATCTGCGATCATGCCATGTCGGAGAATTTATTGTGACAGTAAGAGTTAGAATCGCCCCAAGTCCCACAGGAAATTTACACATCGGTACGGCAAGAACAGCTGTATTTAACTGGTTGTTTGCCCGTCATCAAGGTGGGACATTTATTTTGCGAATTGAAGATACAGACTTAGAACGATCGCGCCCCGAATACACAGAAAATATCCTTGAAGGTCTAAAATGGCTAGGATTAAATTGGGATGAAGGGCCATTTTTTCAAACAAAAAGATTGGATTTATATCGCCAAGCTATCCAAAAACTATTAGATAAAGGTTTGGCTTATCGGTGTTATTCCACTGAAGAAGAACTCGAACAAATGCGGGCGGCGCAAACAGCGAGAAAAGAAGCACCCCGCTATGATAACCGACATCGAAATTTAACACCGGAACAACAAGCTGCTTTTGAAGCTGAGGGAAGAAGACCAGTAATTCGTTTTAAAATTGATGACGATCGCGAAATTTCTTGGAACGATATGGTGAGGGGAAGAATCACCTGGAAAGGCAGCGATTTAGGTGGTGATATGGTCATTGCCCGTCGTTCTGAAACTGAAGATTTCGGTCAACCTTTGTACAATTTGGCTGTAGTTGTAGATGACATTGATATGCAAATTACTCATGTCATTCGCGGCGAAGATCACATTGCCAATACTGCCAAACAAATTCTCCTTTATGAAGCTTTGGGTGCAGCAGTTCCCGAATTTTCCCACACTCCTTTAATTTTAAATAAGCAAGGACAAAAGCTTTCTAAACGCAAAGGTGTAACATCGATTTTTGACTTTAAAAAGTTAGGATTTACCCCGGAAGCTTTGGCAAATTACATGACTTTGTTAGGTTGGTCGCCGCCAGATTCTACTAAAGAAATCTTTACTTTAGAACAAGCTGCAACCGAATTTACTTTTGACCGAGTTAACAAAGCGGGAGCCAAATTTGACTGGGATAAATTGAATTGGATTAACAGTCAATATTTACATAAATTACCAGTCAATGAATTAACCGATTTGCTAATTCCTTACTGGCAAGAAGCAGGGTTTAAATTTGATCCAGAGAGCGATCGCCCTTGGCTAGAAAAAATCGCCGCTTTAATTGGCCCTAGTTTGATTCGTTTACCAGTTAGCGATCGAGCTTGGTTAACCGAAATGTTAACCAACATTCCTGACATTACTGCTGTTCCCGATCCAGTAGAAATGAGCCGCTATTTCTTCGTTTCTCAAGTAGAATTCACTGAAGAAGGCAAAGCACAATTACAACAAGAAGGCGCAAAAACTGCCTTAGAAGCAATTAAAAATGCTCTGGATAATCAGGAATTAACCGCAGAATCAGCCCAAGGAATTATTAAACAGGTAACAAAAGAACAAAACCTGAAAAAAGGTGTAGTAATGCGGAGTTTAAGAGCCGCTTTAACAGGCGATGTTCATGGCCCTGATTTAACTGAATCTTGGGTAATTTTACATCAAAAAGAACTGGACAAAGCACGCTTACAAGAAGCATTATCTCAGGTAAATTAAGACCTGCTGTAGAGACGTTTCATGAAACGTCTCTACCCAAAATTAAAATCTTTTCCTGTTTGGGTAATAGAAGTTAAGTTAAAAAATTTGCTATTAACAGAGAGGATACAGAGAGGATAAAACTATGAGTATTACATCTTTTCAAGAGATTATAGAATCTATCGAAAAGCTTTCTATTGATGAATGAGCAAGAGTATTTATTTGAGCTAATCAAGAAAAGAAGAATTGAAAAGAGACGTTTGGAGATTGCTGCAAATGCTAAAATAGTTCTAAACTCTCTAAAACAAGGAACAGCTAAAAAAGGAAATGTCGATGATTTGATTGCCGATTTATTGGATAATCAAGACGATGAAGATAGTTTGGAATAATCGTTTTAAACGTGCTTTTTTTTGATTAATTGCAGATAGATAGCGGTGGCGGGGTTATTGCGGTTATCGAATTTGCTACCATCGATGCAGAGGAGTTGCAGAGTTTTGGGAAGGTTGAAAGTTGAGGTGATGCTATGCCATAATTAATTAGACAATGAAATAAACAATTAAGCATAAAAACTTGTATTCAAAGGATTAATCAGGACTATGGCAATCATTACCATTCAAGTTGATGAAGAGATTAAAACAGCATTTGAACAGGCTAATCCTGAGATTCAGAAAAAGTTGAGCTATATTGTTCAATTGTTTTTGAGAGGAAATTTTCACAATAAAAGTTTAACTGAAGTTATGGCAGAAATTTCTGACAAAGCACAACAGCGAGGCTTAACGCCAGAGATTTTACAAGAAATTTTAGCAGATGATAATGAGGAATAGATTTGTTGTAGATACGAATGTTTTAATCAGTGCTTTACTGTTTAAGAATTCAGTCCCATTTCAGGCGATCGAGTTGGCAGAAAAACAAGGAATAATTTTATATTCTGAAGCAACTTTAAATGAATTAGATCGAGTCTTGAGTCGGAAAAAGTTTAATAAGTATCTTTCTTTAGAAGACAGACAAGTATTTTTGCTTAAATTTATCAGCGCCTCCGAGTTAGTCTCTATTATAGAAAAAATTGCTGTTTGTCGAGATGAAAAAGATAATAAGTTTTTAGAATTGGCTGTTAGTGGTAATGCCAATGTAATTGTTACGGGTGATTTGGATTTATTGGTATTAAATCCTTTTCAAGGAGTAGAAATTCTGACTCCAGATATGTTTATTGATAGATTTAGTGAATTGTAAATTGATTTAGCGTTAGTTGGGGAGGGTTGAGTTTGAGTTATTATAGCATTGTTATAAACTAAGCTTCTAAAATAGTCCGTTTTACCCAATTCATAATAGTTTGAATTAGGTGCGGTTCTTGGGGTGAGAATGTGGGAATGTTGGTTTCGGTGAGTTGGGTTTGCAGGAGTTGGGGGAGTTGGGCGAGGTTGACACTTAGAATCTCACAATGCCATAATCAGAGAATTAAATTAATAATTAATTATGACAATTAACATTGAACTTAACGAAGAATTGGTTAAAGAAGCCTTGCGCTTAACCAACTTTAAAACGGAGAAAGAACTGATTGATTTTGCATTGCAAGAATTAATCCGTAACCGGAAAAAGCGAAATTTACTCGATTTAAGCGGACAAATTCAATTTTCGACTGACTACGACTATAAGGCTTTACGGTCAAATCGAAATGTTTCTGATTGATACTTCTGTTTGGATAAGTGTTTTTCGCGATAGGACAGGTACAGTACGTCGATCGCTCGAAGCAATCATCAACGATCAACCCATTTTTTTGAGTCGATTTACTCAGACGGAACTTTTGCAAGGTTGTCGAGACGATCGCGAGTGGACGCTATTAGAAACTTATCTTCAAGATCAAGATTATATCGAGCCAACTTCTAATACTTGGATAGCTGCTGCTCGGATTTACTATGATTTGCAACGACAGGGGTTAACGGTTAGGAGTAGTATTGATTGTTGTATTGCCCAATTAGCGATCGAACACCAACTCACTCTAATTCATAACGATCACGATTTTGAAACAATTGAAAGGGTGAGAAGCCTTAATAGTTTACGCTTTCGACCTGACAATAATTAAACATTGTTGTAGCTTCACTTTAAGAGGCTGGTTTTCTGGCATAAATTTCGCTTCTAACTGCTTCAACTTCTTCTGTAATAGTTTCTAAAGAGAGTTCATTGGTTTTGAATGACTCTAAAAGGGCTGTTAATTTACTATTTAATACTTCTTTTTCAAGTTCTTGGCTTAACAGCAATTTTTCTGAATATGGGAGTTGTTGGACTAAAGCTAAAACTTGTTCAAAGTTCAGGGAAAGTTGATAGTTGGCTGGAGTCATTGTTCGTTACGGTTAGGGTTTATTGATATTTTATCTCAAACTTTTGGATTGAGGATGGTTTCATGTCTCTAAAATAGTCCGTTGCAGCCAAGTAATAATAGTTTGAATGAGGTGTGGATCTTGGGGTGAGAAAGTAGGAATGGTGGGATGGGGTGAGTCGGTGATAAGGCAAATTGTCGCGTCGAAGCGATCGAGAAAATCGAGAAAAGTTTGGCTAAAACCTTGGGGTTTCGCCTCTTCGTAGAAAATGAGGATGGGGTGTTTTTCCCAGTCTAGGAGTTCCCAGTAGATTTTGAGTTCCGTGAGGGTGCGGGGTGTGCCTTCTGTGGATTTGGGACAGTGGTGTTTTTTGACGAGTTGCAGATAGATATCGGTGGCGGGGCGATCGCGGTTATCGAATTTGCTACCGTCGATGCAGAGGAGTTGCAGGGTTTGGTGGAGGTTGGTTTGGGTGATTTGTCAGGGGATGCTGATAATTCTGGACTATACGGAAGTCTTTGTTAGAAAAATTTTCCTGACAGGTGACAAGCAAATTAGAAAAACTACTAAACAAGGGTTGCAGTTTAACGACCTCAAAAAAGATCAGATCGGGTCAACTTATAAGGATCAAGGGAACACTCTCCATCGTCCTTGTCAATAAGCCTGTCATAATCGCTGCTATCTTTTTCGAGTTTCAGGAAATTCAACCCTTGACCTGTCAAATTTTCAGAGGTGTTATGATGCTACCACTCATTGATCTAATCCAAAGTTCTGTTAGCAATAAATCGTTTGAGTACCAAGAAAATCACACTGGTGTTCACGGATGGTTGCGTAACAGGAAAGGAAATATTTTTTATATTGAACGAGGAGCTACTGCTACTGCCAGCATCTCTATTTTGAGTGGGACAGAGATACAAGTTTCTATCCCCTATTCAGCATACTATGAACGACAAATCTATTGGGGATTGCAAAACGAATATCAAACGGAACCGCACGGTCCGAGGGGGAGATATAACTGTAAGGTAAGTTTCATACCCTTCATTAATATTCAATTCCTTGGGATCTCTGATTTTGGTCCGGTGAATGATCCAGGGCATGATTCAAATGTGATGACTGTTCGTGGCTTAGAGAAACACATTATACCAAATCTGCATAATTCATTGAGAAATCATGGGGGGATTGAAAATGAATTACTTGATTTGCATAATAAGTTAACCACTAAGTTTAAGGAATTAACCAATTCCGATCCATCCAAAAATGTTAAATATGAGTTCCATGCTGAAGTTGTCCTGTTTATTGAAAGCAACAATGGTAATGTTATTGGTCAAGTAAAAAATGAGGATTTTATGGGAGATACTTACCACGGCCCTAAGTATGACCAAAAAGGGTCACAGATCCAATTTATAGATACAGCACAAGAGGGTAGTAAGCCCACGTTTACTCAACATATTTACTCCGCCGAACAAAAACAGACTCTAGCTGAAGCAGCCAAAGAAATTCAAAACCTTCTGAAGCAGTTAGAGGCAACCAATCCTGCTGCTACTGAGGGTGAAAAGATTGCCTATGTCAATGATAAAACTACTCCTAGCCTTAAGAGTCGTTTTGTTGGTGCATTAGAAGCTGGTGGTGAAGCTGCTATCGAAGAATTTTTGGATAACCCTTATGTTAATATTGGCAAGGCTATCGTGAAGGGCTGGATAAAACCAGAATAGGTTGTAGTGTGATGTAACATAAGAAGTCACTGCACCGGAACTTGCCAACTTCGTTCGATGGATTGCAAAGATAGAACTTACGCAATATAGCCATATTCAGTAGTTTGTAGGGGCAATCCACCTGTGATTGCCCCTATCCATAGTTTAGGTTTATCAATTGCCTCCCGTTGGTCTAAAATCTCCTCATCCGCCTTCCAGCGATACACCCAATCCACAAACTGCATCATCTTGGTGGGAAGCAATAACTCGATCGATTTCTAATTTATTCTTTTCATAATAAGCCTGTACTGCGCTCAAATCAGATAAAGTTAACATGGGAAAATTTCGCAAAATTTCTTGATAATCTGCTCCTTGCTGTTGTAAAGAAATCACAGTCCAGACAGGTATTCTCGTATGACGAATGCAAGCATGACCCCCACAGACTCCTGCTGTTTTTTGAATCATTCTATTTTGTAATTTATCTTGTAATAAAGCATACTCTTCTACATCCAGAGACTCGATTAACAGCACTAAAGAATCAACTAATTTAACATTCATAAGTTTTTGTTTATAGCTTAAACAAAATTATAGCATTGAGTTTTACCAGCTTGCTACTTAAGATTAATTTAATGTGCGATCGCCCCACCAATCATGATAAAATAATCAACATTATTTACTCTCCCTGCACAAATCACTATGTACCAACAGATTTTGCAAGTTCTAAATAACTCTCGTTTCACTACTCTAAACTCAGTTTTAAGTTTATTCATACTTTTATCTTTTAACTTACTCTTAACTGCAAAAACTCAAGGGCAATTAACTCCTAATCCAAACATTCCTATTTTCCCAGGCATTACTATTAACCCGCAGTTTCGCCCAGATCCACAAATTGTGCGGGGGATTAGTGGGGGAATGGAATTTGCTAGGGAAATTGCTGGTCGAAGAGATACAGAAATTGGGCCTTGTACGGGGTTTGTCGATCGCAATCCTAATCACACATTACTAATCACTTCGCCTTTAAATTATTTGCGAGTTCAAGTTATTAGTCCCGCCGATACAACATTAATAATTAGTGGCCCCGGTGGGACTTGGTGTAATGATGATTATCAAGGGAAAAATGCGGGTGTTGCTGGACAATGGTTGCCAGGAACTTATAGTATTTGGGTTGGTTCTTATCGGAAAGATAGATATGCGCCTTACAAAATTTTGTTTTCTGAGATAGAGTAGGTTTTTTTGGAACCGCAGAGACGCAGAGGACGCAGAGGAAGAGAAGAGAAATTATTGATGAGGTAAAAGAGTGAGTCGAATTGTTTTAACTACGATCGGTTCTTTTGGTGATTTGCATCCGAAAATTGCGATCGCACAAGAATTAAAAAAACGCGGTCACAATGTAGTGTTTGCCACTCACAAAGAATATCAAAACAAAATAGAAGCTTTGGGGTTTGAGTTTCATCGAATGCGCCCTGACAATACTGCTTTGAACGATCCTGAAGAAATGGCGCGAATGATGGATTTAAAAACAAGTACGGAATATATTATCCGCAATTGGGTTTGTGCAAATTTACGCGAAACCTATACAGATGTAATGAACTGTGCCAAAGATGCAGATTTTATTATTATGGGTGAAGGAGTTATTGCGGCGCGATTTGTTGCGGAAAAATTAGGGATTCGCTGGGCAAACGCTGTCCTACAACCTGCCGCATTTCTATCTGTTTACGACCCATCAGTTATCCCTGTGTTTCCGTTTTTATCTAAGTTTCGTGGGCTTGGTTCGATCGCTAATCGAGGCATCATTCAATTATCAAAAATAATGACTAAATCTTGGGCCGAACCGATTCATCAATTACGACGAGAACTCGACTTACCTCCCTTAGTTGGCAATCCCTTTATTGAGGATAAATATTCTCCTTTTCTTGTGCTGGCAATGTTCTCTTCAGCATTCGCCAAACCTCAACCTGATTGGGCAAAAAATACAGTTATTACAGGGTTTACTTTTTACGATGGTAGCGACGAAAAAGCAGAACTTACACCAGAACTTAAGCAATTTTTAGAAGTAGGTGAACCACCGATCGTTTTTACTTTAGGTTCAGCCGCAGTTATGGCACCTGGAAACTTTTTTCAGGAAAGTATTCAAGCGGCAAAGTTGTTAAATCGTCGTGCAGTTTTGTTGATTGGTAAAAATGCACCTCCAGAAAATCTTTCGGAAAAGATGATTGCGGTAGGTTATACTCCATACTCGCAAATTTTTCCGCGTGCTTGTGCGATCGTCCATCAAGGCGGCATAGGCACAACCGCACAAGCTTTACGGGCGGGTCGTCCAACGCTTATAATGCCTTACAGCCATGACCAACCCGACAATGCCGCAAGAGTTGAACGTTTGGGAACTTCCCGCACTATTCCCCGCAAGCAGTATTCAGCGGCAAGAGTAGCCAAAAAGTTAGGTGAATTGTTAGAAAATCCCAGTTATGCAGCTAAAGCAACAGAAATCGGGCAAATTATTCAAGCTGAAAATGGGGTTTGTGTGGCTTGTGATGCGATCGAAAAACAACTTCCAACAGTCCCAACTTTCTCACAATAGGAAAGTGTACAATTTGGTTCAAAACGAAATTCACTATGCTGATTGAACAAAACAAAGCCCTAGTTCTCCAGTTCTACAAAGCCTTTGACGATCGCAAAATCGAGCAAGCTTTGGATATTTTAGCTCCCGATTTTACCGCTCATCTAGCAGGTATTCCAAAGCCACTAAATTGGGAAGAGTTCAAGCAGTTTGGGATGTCGTTTTATTTAGCCTTTAGCCAAGGACAACACACTTTTGATCAAGTCATTATTTCCGGCGATAAAGTTGTGACGCATGGAACATTTACAGCAACGCACTTGGGAGAATTTCAAGGTATTCCGCCAACAGGCAAGCAAATCAGCTTGTCAATCATGCACATTGATAAAGTCGAGAACGGGAAAATTGTTGAGCATTGGGGGCAAGGCGATGCACTTGGACTGATGCAGCAGTTAGGAATCGTTTTCTTGCCGGGGCCAAAATTATTGCCACAGATTCTAAAAGGTGGTGTATCCAGACTGTTTAAAAAATCTGCTTAAAAGCGCACTTGGCATAAGCAAGAAATAAAAATGCTAACTTTATCTATTAATTTCGGACGATGCACAGTTTCATTCCCCCAAAACGTTTTTTTCCTTATCTAACTTGGAAAGATGTCCAAGAAATGCCAGATAAGGCAAATGTAGTGTTAATTTTGCCTGTGGGTGCGATCGAACAACATGGCCCTCATTTACCATTAATTGTAGATGCTGCGATCGGTGTCGCCGTATTAGGTAAAGCCTTAGAAAAATTAGACTCAGAAATTCCCGCTTTTGCTTTACCAACTCTTTACTACGGTAAATCAAACGAACATTGGCATTTTCCCGGTACAATTACTCTCAGTTACCAAACATTAATTACCACGATTTCCGAAATCGCTGACAGTATTTACCGGGCAGGTTTTCGCAAGTTAGTATTAATGAATTCTCACGGGGGACAACCACAAATTATGGAAATAGCGGCGCGAGATTTACACTTAAAATATGATGATTTAATGGTTTTTCCCCTGTTTACTTGGCGAGTTCCGCACCATGTCGGCGAGTTACTAACTCCAAAAGAAAGAGAATTCGGCATTCATGCGGGAGATGCCGAAACTAGTTTGTTGCTGTCAATTTTGCCAGAACAAGTAAAAATGGAAAATGCTGTTACTGAATATCCCCCAGAAATCCCAAAAGATAGCCTGTTAAGTATGGAAGGAAAATTGCCTTTTGCTTGGGTAACGAAAGATTTAAGTAGCAGTGGTATAATTGGCGATCCAACTACTGCGACTAGGGAAAAGGGCGATCGCATTTTAGAAGATCTTTCCAACGGTTGGGTAAAAGTAATTAAAGATATCTACACTTTCCAACAACCTAATGCTTCTACATAGCAATTGGAAAAACTTTTTTTTCTTCTCCTCTTTCTTAGCGTCCTTTGCGTCCTTTGCGGTTAAAAAAATATTGTGGAATATCAACAGCAGATACAACAAGTAATTACCATCCTCGAAAAAGACCTACCCACCCTTTTCGAGAAAGACATTTCATACAATATCTACACCAAAGATATCTACTTTCAAGACCCTGTTAACAAATTCAAAGGCAAATTCAATTATCGAATTATCTTTTGGACATTGCGATTTCACGGAAAGCTATTTTTTACCGAACTTTACTTCGATTTGCATGACGTGAAACAAACCGCCGAAGATATTATTTTGGCAAACTGGACTGTTAGAGGAAAATTACGCCTTCCCTGGAAAGCTAACATATTTTTTAACGGTTACTCAACATACAAATTAACCAAAGAAGGCTTAATTTACGAACATATCGATACCTGGGATCGGCAACCAAGCGAAATTTTAAAACAATTTTTACCGAAAAAAAACATCGATAATTAATATCGATTACCTAAATAGACATCTCTAAAAAAGAATGTAGAGACGTTGTATGCAACGTCTCTACATTTAGCTCTGTGACACTTTATACGAACTTTATCTGGAATATCGCCTACAGAAATTGAAGTTAGCAGAAATTTGACCGAAAAATGGGGCGACTCACTCGCAACATTTCTAGAGAACTGTCAGAAAACTACTGGAAGTGTAGACAGTATGATTAGTGAAGAAAAGTTAATTCGCTGGGAAACCAAGCAAGATGTAAATTGGGTAACTTTTGGCGGAAGTTGCTTAGTCATCTTGAGTTGGCTGTACTTTAATTTACCGAGTTTGCAATGGTTGGGAAAAACCCTACTAGAAGCAACTCCTTTTACTTTAATTTTAGTAGTACTGGCTGGGCTACTGCTGATTATTCAAGGATCGCGGCACTTTGAAAAACAGAGTTTTTCAGCAGTTCCGATCGTGCGTCGCCTGCCTTTAATTATGATGATGGGAAGTGCGATCGCCTCCATCATCATCCCCCACTTCCTCAACATCGAACAGCTACCCGTCTTTCTGTTCATTTTAGGAAGCTACGGGCTACTGGGGCTTTTCTCTCACCCTGAGCGTTGGCGAAAAGGGTTAGCTATAGCAGTCACCCTCGCCTTTTTACTAACCTTCAGCATTCAATTTAGTAAAAGTTTAGGCTTTCCTGTCCGTTTATTAACTGCTCATGCGATCGAACGTATTCTCGCTCACTGGCACATTGCCGCAGTTTCTTCCGAAGATATCATTGTCCTAGAAAACGGCATTGCCCACGTCGATTTACCTTGCAGTGGCATGAGAAGTTTATGGGTAGGAACACTATTTCTCCTAGCAGCAACTTGGCTAGAAAATCGCCGCATTGGGCTACATTGGTTACTCGTTTGTGTCGCTAACATTGTCCTTTTAATGTTGGCTAATATTGGTAGAGTGCTAGCATTGGTTGTCACAACTTACACTTTCAAGCAACTAGAACTCGCCCACATACTGCACATACCATTAGGCATCTTTGGGTTTAGCATTGCTTGTTTGCTGACTTGGTTACTCTTGCGAGGCGTACCATTGGGGAGCAGAGGGGCAGAGGGGCAGAGGGGCAGAGGACAATTTAGCTCTCCCATCTCCTTAGATACTTCTAAGCGTAATCCTTACTTAGTCCAAGTGGTGCTGACTGTTTGTATATTGGGATTGACTTTCATTCCCCATTCACCATTAAAAGCAACAGCTGTACCTTTAACAAATGTGCAAGCTTCCTTGTCTTTTCCGCTGCAAAGTGTTTCTTTGACAAAGGTTGAAGAGGAATTTTTTGCAGGTTATCCAGGTACAACGGCACAAAAACAGCGATTTGAATTTAATGGCGTTTCCGGCTCCATGTTACTAGTTTCCAGCAACACTAGGCGAGCACAACACGCCCCAGAACAGTGTTTAGCTGGTATGGGATTTCGGGTAAACAGCATGGAACAACGGCAACTCACCCCTGATATTACAGGACGTTGGCTATCGTTAAATGGAGGAACTCGTAAAGCTGTTTATTGGTATCAGTCTTCCCAACGCACTACGGATGATTTTATTTCCCGGATGTGGGGAGAAGTAACGCGCCGAGAACCTAGTTGGGTGATGGTTTCAATTTTATTTGACCAATCCTATCAACCTGATAATCCAGAGGTTGTAACTTTTCTGAGTGAAATTAATCACGCTCTCGCCCTTCAATTTTCAGGAGCAAGGCAATGAAAAAGGCATTTCCAGTTTTCTTTTGGGTATTTAATGTAACCCTGTTGTTAATCGTTTACCTGGGATATTTACCTTATCTTGCTCCAGCAATAATTACAGATGCGATCGCCGGACAAGTTCCCTTCAATTTTCTTATCCCTTTTGTTGGGTTAGTTGGCGTACCCACAACTTGTACCGTAATGGGCGCACTTCCCAAACAACAACAATCTTCTTCACCAAAGCGATTTACGCGATCGCTCTCTCTGTTTCAAATATTTTATGGCATAGAAGCGCCCTTTCTCTTGTTATGTCTGTTACGCTTCTTCGGACTGCGAGATTTAAACCCAGCAACGACATTAATATTACTCACTGGATTGATCGGAACCATTGCCTTTACCCATTGGTTACTTACAGCCAGTCACCCAGAATCAAATAACACAAATTTGGGGCATTTGGTAGCCCATACCCTACTATTGGGAATAGCAATTTATCTGTTAACTGTAGCAGCATTTTACCTCTTGCCCATTGCCCTATTTAGTCTCATCCATAGCGTAAATTTAATAGTTTTTGCAGTCATTTTACTTCCCCTAACAATCTTAGTAATTGGATTTTGTACTATGCCTTGGGGAATGGCAAGAACTTACTATCATGCTTGGAGGGAAAGCTTTAATCAACTTACCTCTCGCTATAGTCGGGCTCAAACCATAGGATTAACAGCGATCGTTGTTGTTGCTTGGGTAGGACTTTTTGCCCTTGTTCAACCACAACCTCAAATTGAAGCATTCAAACTACTGGAAACGCCGCCAAAAACGGAAAAAGCTCGACAAGAGTTGCTGCAAAAATCTAACGTGATTCGCGATGGACTGCTCACCGCTTATCTAGCATCCTACCGCTATCCCCGGTTTAAGGATGAGAGTATCTATTATATGTATCGGTGGTTAGTGCCGGAAAGCGGTGCGAGAACTTTGCAGGCGATGTATGACTTCCTGACTTCTCCTTTTACTTACAAAGGTGAGTATCAGGATCGGGAAAAAGCCGCAGAACTCTATGCTCAATTTTTCGATACTCCCATTATTCGCGGAGAAAGACCAGCCATTGAAAAAGCACTGCAATCTACCTTTATGCGAAATGAAGCGAAAGCAGGATTGATGGATGTTAATAAACAGCGGGTTTTACTGGCACAACAACAGATAACTGTTAAACCCCAAGGCGATTGGGCAGATATCGAAATTTACGAAGTTTACCAGAATCAAACTTCTAACCTAGAGGAAATTCTCTATTACTTTTCTTTACCGGAAACGGCGGTAATAACTGGAGTTTGGTTGGGTGAAACTGGCGATCGATCTTTGAGTTTTCCCTTCACTGTTTCCCCTCGTGGCGCAGCCCAACAAGTTTACAATCAAGAAGTCGCCCGTCGCGTCGATCCTGCTTTACTCGAACAAGTGGGCCCCCGTAACTATCGTCTGCGTGCTTTTCCGATTCCCCAAAAAGGTCGGGGAGAAATGCACCTGTGGTTAACTTACAAAGTACTCAAACAAAATGATACTTGGCCTTTACCTCAGTTGGAAGAACGGCGCAATCTTTACTGGAATTCTGCCACTCAACGAATGATTAATGGTAAGAAAGTAGCAGCAAAAGATCGATGGCTTCCTGACTCTCTCCCAGCAAAAGATGGACAACCAACTCTGCATCAAGTTGCCTTACCAGGAAACTATTTAATCCAAGGAAAACCCTTTGATGCCGAATATAAATTACCTCAAAATCAACGGTTTGCGGTGATTCTCGATGGTTCTTATAGTATGAATGCCCATCGATCGGATGTGGTAGCAAGTTTTCGCTGGTTACAAGAACAAGTTCTCCAGCAAAATACTGCCGATCTTTATCTCACAGCGGCGCAGGGAACACCAAAACGCTTAGATGGTTTACAAGGTTTTAAACCCGATCGAGCAATATTTTTTGGTACACTTGAACATCGCCAAATGTTGCAACAGTTCCAGCAATTACAGGGAAATAAATCTTACGATGCGATTATCTTGTTGACAGATGCCGGAAGTTACGAACTCACAGAAAATAGTAAGACGGTACTCAAGCTATCTGCGCCTTTGTGGATGGTGCATTTAGGTAGCTTTCCCGCTGCTTACGATGATGCGACTTTGCAAGCACTTCAAGATAGCGGCGGCGGTGTCGCGGGTGACATTAAAACAGCGATGCAGCGGATTGGTACGCAGCCTACTTTGGGAACTTCTTTGGTTAATTTAGTAGATGGCTATGCTTGGTTTATCAGTCAAACTACGGAAGCGCCGCAAGCTGTTGGTGGATTTTCTCCCATAGCTGCACGTCAATGGGTAACGCATTTAAGTCGCCAAATGCAACCAAAAGATGTGAAACAGTTGGATGCGATTCATGGGGTGGCGAAGCAGTATGGGATCGTCACGCCTTATTCTTCGATGATTGTCTTGGTGAACGATCGTCAACGGGAGGATTTAAAGCGGGCGGAACAAAAAAGCGATCGCTTTAATCGTGAAGTAGAAGATCAACAGTTGCCTCAACCTAGCCCATTGGGTGTTCCGGGTGCTCCTGTTTCAGCGGTTCCTGAACCTGCGGAGTGGTTGTTGCTTTTGGTGGGTGCGATCGCACTTGCCTTAGTTTACCAGTTCCGTCGCAGCACACAGCTTAATTAAAACAGTAGGGTGCGTTAGTGAAACGTAACGCACCATTCCCTCTTTTTCTAGGTAAATTGTGGCGCTTTAGTGCTATTATCTAGCGCTAAAGCGCCACAACTTACTTTTTTTTAAAGCGATGCAATCAAACTTGGTATTGTAAAACTTCACTTAATTTGTAGTCATTTATAAGCTAAAATAGTTAACAATTATTTTACTTTAACCCTCAAGAATCAATGACCTGAGTTATCAGGGTGAAATGTCCCGGGACTCTAAGCAACCACTAGTACCA
>NZ_JBHFNQ010000159.1:0-34018 GCF_041929345.1 Floridaenema aerugineum BLCC-F46 | reverse complement strand
TTTTGGGGTTTGGGTTTAGGGAGAGTTGAAAAGTAGTTAGTTAAATTATTTTCCCCCAACTCCCCAACTCCCCAACCCCCCAACCCCCAACCCCCAACCCCTAACCCCCCACGAAGTAACCTTCCGGGGTAAACTGAGGGTATATTTCGGAGTTTTGTTGTATCTGTGATTGCTAGTCTTTCCCTTGCTGACTCTAAACTAAACAGCTGGCCTGGTCTTATCGAAGCCTATCGTCCTTATTTGCCAGTGACATCGGACACGCCTGTAGTGACTTTGTTGGAAGGCAATACACCGTTGATTCCAGTTCCTTTGATCGCATCTCAAATCGGTAGACAAGTCCGCGTGTTCGTAAAGTTTGACGGACTTAATCCCACTGGCAGTTTTAAAGACCGAGGCATGACTTTGGCAATATCTAAAGCCAAAGAAGCTGGTGCTCAAGCTGTCATTTGTGCTAGCACTGGTAACACTTCCGCTTCCGCAGCTGCTTATGCGCGACGGGGTGGAATGCGGGCGTTTGTGTTGATTCCTGATGGTTATGTGGCTTTGGGTAAATTAGCCCAAGCTTTACTTTATGGCGCAGAAGTGCTGGCAATTAAAGGAAATTTTGACGACGCGCTCAATATTGTCCGGGAAATGGCTCAAAGCTATCCGGTAACTTTGGTCAACTCTGTTAACCCTTATCGCTTGGAAGGGCAGAAAACAGGTGCTTTTGAAGTAGTTGATGCTTTGGGTAATGCGCCTGATTGGTTGTGTATCCCCGTTGGTAATGCGGGAAATATCACAGCATATTGGATGGGTTTTTGTCAATACCACCAAGAAGGAAAATGCGATCGCCTACCGCAAATGATGGGATTTCAAGCCGCTGGAGCCGCACCGATCGTCACAGGTAAACCAGTCGCACACCCCGAAACCATAGCCACAGCCATTCGCATTGGCAACCCAGCGAGTTGGGAAAAAGCCATTGCCGCACAACAAGCTAGTCAAGGAGCATTTAACGCCGTCACCGACGCAGAAATTTTAGCAGCTTATCGGTTGT
Organism: Floridaenema aerugineum BLCC-F46; assembly: GCF_041929345.1. Classification (NCBI taxonomy): domain Bacteria; kingdom Bacillati; phylum Cyanobacteriota; class Cyanophyceae; order Aerosakkonematales; family Aerosakkonemataceae; genus Floridanema; species Floridanema aerugineum. The sequence continues at coordinate 32,982 of NZ_JBHFNQ010000159.1, read as the reverse complement.
TAGCTTCCGAAGAAGGGATTTTCTGCGAACCCGCCAGTGCTGCTTCCGTTGCCGGAATGTTGAAAGTTCAAGACCAAATTCCCAACGGTGCAACAGTAGTTTGTGTCCTCACCGGAAATGGACTAAAAGACCCAGATACAGCAATTAAACACTGTGAAAACCAATTTAAGAGCGGGGTGGAGCCGGTCTTGTCGGCGGTAGCTGAAGTGATGGGCTTTTAGCTTTAATTGGTAATTGTATAGGTTTTTTAGTTGATTCGGGCAACTTCGTAGGTTCCGGTTGCTTCTCCTCACTCTTAGGTTTTGGTGCAGTTTCCCCATCGCTACCAGAATGTTTGGTGAGGAGATCTACCATATCGCTTAAAGCAGTAGTCAAGCTTTGGCGAGTGTTGACGTGGTTTTCTTGTTCGGCTTTTAAGGCTTTAATTAATTGTTCGCGTTCGATCGTCACTTCAATAAGTTTCTCCTGCAATTGAGTTACAGTTTGTAGCTGTTCTACCTCTTGAGAAATAGCCTCTACATCCAGAGAATCATCTGTTTTCAGCGTAATACCAGCCTTTAGTTGCTGGATTTCTGCTTTGAGTGCTTCTATCATTTCTTGTGATAGCTTGGCTTCCTTGCGGCGTTGTTCTGCTTCGGTGTTGTAAAGCTCACTCCACTTGGTAGCAGTTTCCAACGCGGTATCGCGATCGCGTTGTGCTTGCGCTACCTGTTCCCGCATAGCCTGAATTTCCGCTATCCACTGACTAATATCTTGACTCATATCTTTAATTTCTTTCTTATTACCAACTGCTTATATAAAGACAAAACGCCCTTTTACTCAAATCTTGCACCAGGGAAGGTTCCACCTCCCAGATACTCGTTCCCAGGTTCAACCAGGGAACGAATAATAGAGGCTCTGCCTCTTGGTGAAAGAGCAGAGTTTTAGCTTTAAATATACTGGATTTTGCCCAAGCAAAACTTGTAAAACTTAACCTCTTCTTATTTTACTGCCGCTATGATCTCACAAACTGAACGTAAAGCATCCACCCTCAAACGCCTACGGAGGATTAGTCATGTCTTAGATAACGCTATTGCCATTCCCGGAACAAGATTTCGCTTTGGTATCGATCCAATATTAGGATTAATCCCTGGTGGAGGCGATACAGTCTCAGCTTTCTTCGCCGCTTACATCATCTGGGAATCAGCGATGTTGGGATTACCAAAAGAAATTTTAATGCGAATGTTTTCTAACATTTTGTTTGATACCTTTGCCGGAAGCGTACCAGTAGTCGGAGATTTATTTGATGTTGCTTGGAAAGCTAACGTCAAAAATGTCGCTTTGTTAGAAGAGCATTTACAATTACCTGAAACGAGTCAAAAAGCAGATAAATGGTTTTTGTTTTTCTTGTTAATAGGGTTAATTTTGTTCGTGACAGTTGTCGGTGCTATTAGCGTTTTGATCGTTAGTTTCTTCTTAAGTCTGATAACAGGTAACAGATAACCTGAATATTTCAATGGTGAGGAGTGAATAAAATGCAAGATTGGTGGTCAAGAACATTTCCGAAAGGTCGGCAAACTGTTACAATTACTGACGCTAACGGTTATCCCGTGAAAATTGCCTATGGGGAAAAAGGTAAAGGCAAACCTTTATTTTTAGTGCATGGAATTGGTAGTTGGAGTTACGGTTGGCGACATAATATCGAGCGACTTTCTCAACACTTTCGCGTGATTTGTTTCGATGCTAAAGGTCATGGATTTTCCGATCGACCATTATCCGCCGAACAAGTAGGACATCAAATCATCGAAATCAAGGGAATTATTGAAGCTTTAACCGATGAACCTGCGATAGTTGTAGCAATTTCTTTAGGCGCATTAGTAACATTAGGCGCAGCTAGTTCATATCCAGAATTGTTCGCTCTTTTAGTAGTCATAAATGTGCCAATTTTCCCAGAAAGATTACCAAATCGCGCCATGAGATTACTATCTTATTTACCAATAGATTTAGTGCAAACCGTAGATAACTTAAGACTTACTAAAATCTTTGCGCCAATGGTGAGACGAATCATCGAAATTGAACGGCAAGAAGTAGTAGTAAATCCAGAATCAATCACTTCCGAAGATATTTACTGGATTTCTTACCCTTATATTAACTTTACCAATGCCATTACCAAATACGCCGAAGAACTGCGAAACTCTGCCAGAGAAATTGAACGCTTACTGAATAAAGAACCGAACATTATCAGTAATATTCAAGAAAACTTGCCAAAAATTAATTGTCCAACTTTGATTTTATGGGGAGAACAAGACCGATGGTTTGATGTGAGTAATGGGAAAAAACTACAACTGCGTTTACCCGGTTCTCAATTAAAGATTTTACCCGATTGTGGTCATGACCCTTCCGCAAGTTGTCCCGAAATTGTCAATGAAGCGATTTTAGACTTTTTGCGAGATAGTAATTTTGTGAATGTGAAATAAAAGTTTATTATTCAGCTTCCAAACGTTCCCATTCAGCCTCTTCTGCGGCTATACTCGCATCAATTTCTGCTTGATTAGCATAGTAGTAAGCTAAGGCTGCGTGAACTTGTGCTAATGTTAACTGCGGTCTTTCTTTGACAATTTCTTCTGGAGTTATTCCCGCTTTGTGTGCAACTGCAATCAGTTCAACGGTAATGCGATGTCCGGCAATTATAGGACGATTCCCACAGGTTTCTGGTGTACTGATAATCAGAGTTCCGATATCGACTGTCGTTGCCATATTTACCTGAATGTAACTAATTCATAGTCTATTACTTAAATTTAAAAATATTCAAATTTTTTCAATTATTTAATGGCAAGATTACAGTAAAAGTTGTGCCTACTCCAACTTCACTAGTGAAACTAATTTGACCTTTGAGTAATTCTACATAATTTTTGACGATCGCTAATCCCAAACCAGAACCCGCAATACTAGAAACATTTTTACCCCGATAAAATGGCTCAAATAAATTTGATCGATCTTCTGGATGAATGCCAATTCCCCGATCTATTACTTGAAAAATTACCTGTTGATTATCAATCGAGAGTCGCAACTTTACAGTACTACCTTGGGGAGAATATTTGAGAGCATTACATAATAAATTTGAGAGAACATAGCGCAACCATTGTTCGTCAAATTCAACAAGTAAATCTTGTTGACCCTGATAAGTAAAGCAGATATCATGTCCCTGTTCATCAGAAAATTGTAATTCTTCCAATAGGCTTTGACAAAAAGATGGTAAATTTATGGGTAGAGGATTAGCTTGAACCTTACTGGGATCGGTTCTGCCTATGATCAAAAGATCCTCTATCAGTCGGATCATTTGTTGAGCAGAATTGTGAATTTGTTCCAAACACATATTTTTTCTGACTTCGGAAAGTCTATAATCATGAATTTGGATGGTTTGAACTGACATAATAATCGCACTTAGGGGATTACGAAATTCGTGGAAAACCATGGAAATAAATTGCGATCTTAGCCTATTAACTTCCTGTTCTTTTTCTAGGGCGCGATATACTTCTTCTGTTTGCTTTTGTAATTGTTGATTAGCTTGAACTAATTCAGTTGTTTGAGTTTCTACTACTTCCTGTAGTGTTTCCACAACATTGTATAATTCGATCGGATCGAGCGAGCGCAAAATGCTACTTTGAGTCACAATTCCTATAAGTTCACCTGCTTTACTAACCACTACCAAACGGCGCACTAACCGCCGTTGCATTTCTTCATGTGCTAACCACAAAGAATCTTCTGGATGCAGACAAAATAAAGGTTGACTCATCACAGTTTCCGCCAACACCTGTGCTAAATTCAAACCTAAAATTTGCATTTGTACAATGTCTCTTTCAGTGACTATTCCCACAGGAATTAATTGTAGAGAAGTTGACTGGGAAGTAATGACAACTGAGCTCACTTGATGCTGATTCATTAATTGAGCTAAATGTAAAATTGAAGTGTTACCAGCAACATGAATTACTTCTCTTGTCATCACATCACCTACTCGGCGCATTGCCAATAAACTCGCAGGTTGTAAGACACGACGAATAGTTCCTGGTGTGACAATACCGATTAATTTGCCCCGCTCGTCTACAATTGGCAAATGGCGAATTTTATGTTGCCGCAATAATGTTAATGCAACAAAAACATCTTTAAATTGCGATAAAGATAAAGTAATAACTTCTTTAGTCATAATTGCCGCAACAGGTACAGCTAAGTTTTGCCCTGTCGCCAGCAAATTTACAATGTCTCGTTCGGTAACTATACCTTTAATATAATCTTCTTCAACTACTAAAACGCAACTATTTACTTCATACTCCGCTAAATCATCGGACAGAGAAACATCTAGTAAACTAGCATCTTTGCTGTTAGTTTCTGTTGGATTATATAAAACACAGTTTCTCCCTCGAACCTGATTCATCAATGACAGCATTTCTAACAAAGGCGTATTAGGGTATACAGTTAATGTCTGGTAGTCAATTGCCTGTATTGGGTTCGGAAAGTGCATAAATAAAAAGAATACCTTGGCAGTAGAGTCATTTATACTAGGGTAACTAATTTTACTTTGCAAATCTTAAAAGTCTGTGAGATTTTTTTAATACTAGAAAATGAAAAAATATCCAGTAGCTCGCTGCATCTCTCGACCGATCGTGCAATAATGATCGTTCTGTGACCTAAAGATCGCTTTTCCATGCCTGAAAATCCTCTGTCCCAAGAAGACCTCGCATCTGCCTTAGAAGGTATCAGGGATATCAACTTTCAATTGCCCGATCCCGAAGACGAACAAATTACCGATCGTGAATTTCAAGAAAAGCTAGATACCGCTTGGCAAGTTTGCGATCGCTTCGATCTGCTAACGGAAATTTGGCGGGGGCGCATTTTAAGGGCGATCCGCGACAGAGAAAAGAAACGCGGCGACGGTAGGGGTAGCGGCTTTTTAAACTGGCTTAAAGAGCGAGAAATTAGCAAAAGTCAAGCATATTCCTTAATAGAATTGGCTAATAGCGCCGATACTTTACTAGAAGAAGGAAAACTTGACCCAAATGCGATTAGAAATTTTAGTAAACGCGCTTTTGTGGAAACAGCTAAATCTTCCCCAGAAGTACAACAAATGGTGACAGAAGCAGCACAAAAAGGCGATCGGATCACCAGGCGCGAAGTCCGTCAATTAACCGATGAATGGACAGCAATGAGTTCCGATCTCCTCCCAGAAGAAGTAAAAGCAAAAGTCGCCGATCATACCCTCCCTTCCCGCTACCTGACACCTTTAGTTAAAGAATTAGGAAAATTACCCGAATCTCATGTTAACTTCCTCCAAGAAGAAGTTGCCGAAGAACCAACAGTAGATAAATTAAAACAAGTAACTTCTGAGGCGCGGAATTTAGCAAAATATCTCCATGCCGCTGCTCAAGTACAAGCAATTAATCAATCATCAATTGATGTAGAAATGGCATTAGAAGATGCCTTGCGAGTAGGTTGTTTAAATACTGCTTCTGACTTAGTAAAACAAGCGGCGCAGTTAGAACAAACGATCGCCAAATTCTACACAACTTGGAAACGTTTAGGCAGTTTAGCCGATCGACTTTACGTAGACACAGGCGCGAGTACACCACATTTGCGATCGCTCCTCTCCTGCATAGAACGTCTCTCCGGCGAAGTCATCGAAGTCCCCTTAGATGACGAAGGGCAACAAATTGTTCGCTTAAGAATCCTCAGTTAGCAGGGGAGCTCTCGGTGCAGGGGTGCTCTCGGGAGTTCTTCCCTAACCCCTAACCCCTAGTTCCCAGTCCCTAATTCTTAATCCCAGTAGTAGCAATACCGCGAATAAATTGCTTTTGACCAATGAGAAATAACACCACTACTGGTACAGTAGCGATGATTACAGAAGCCATTAACAAAGGCCAATAATTTGTATATTGTGCTTGAAACTCTGACAAAGCCAATTGTACTGTTCTCAATTCGGGTCGAGTGGTAAAAACCAAAGGTTTAAACAAATCATTCCACTCACCAATAAAAGTGAACAGAAACAGAGTGACTAAAGCAGGGCGAGACAAAGGAATCATTATTTGCCAGAGAATTTGTAACCGATTTGCCCCATCTAAAGCAGCAGCTTCTTCCAATTCCAGAGGCACAGTTAGGAAATATTGGCGCAATAAGAATATTCCAAAACCGTTAGCGGCTGTAGGTAAAATTAGCGCCCAGTAAGTATTAATTAAATGTCCCCATTTCAGCACCAAAAAGATAGGAATTACTAATAACTGAAAGGGAATGACTAAAGTAGCTAAAATAATTAGCAGCAAAGCCTGACGACCACGAAATCGCAATCTAGCTAAAGCGTAACCTGCCAAAGCCGAGGTAACAACCTGAAACGCCGTCACCGCCAAAGCTACCAAAGTGGAATTAGCAAACGCTAGCAGAAAATTACCCCGTCGCCAAGCTTCCTGGTAGTTCTCAAAAGTCAGTTTAGCTGGCAAGCCGCTACTAGGAATAGCCCCCAGAGGAGCAAAGGAGGTGAAAAAAACCACCAGCAACGGCGTTAAGACTAGGATGGCACCAAAGACCAGCAAAAGTGGATTTAACCATGTCAGGATAGAGTGAGGGAAAATGGGTGTAGTGTTTGGCCCAGACTGAGGTTGATTCATAAGTCAAGTAAGTGTAGAAACTTTTTTTAGGTATCGATTTTCTGAAAAGTGAGCAAATAACTGAATAGTTGCCTACAATAACAGACTAGGTATTAACTCCAGTGATCATGCTCAGGCTAGATATCAGTCTGGCAGATTACAGTTAATGATAAAGTAAGTCGAAAGATGATGATGTGACGAGAAAAATCAGTGATTTCTGGTGATTCTGGTAAATTGTATCTAATAATGCAGGGTAGCTTTTTTGCCCTAAATCTCAGCCCAGAGTCGATATGGGCGTAGCGCAGCGTGCGCTACGCGCATATCGACCAATATCTACCAAATAAAGTTGAGGAGACAAGTTACTTATGCCGCAGCTAGAAGCCAGTGCACCACTAGACTTCCACAGCGAGAACTATAAAGACGCTTACAGCCGCATTAATGCGATCGTGATTGAAGGCGAACAAGAAGCCCACGAAAACTACATTCAACTGGCTAAACTGCTACCGGATCACGAAGAAGAGTTAATCCGTCTTTCCAAAATGGAAAGTCGCCACAAGAAAGGATTTGAAGCTTGTGGTCGTAATCTCCAAGTGACACCGGACATGGAGTTTGCCCGTGAGTTCTTCGCCCAACTGCATCAAAATTTCCAAGATGCACTCGCCGAAGGCAAAGTAGTTACTTGTTTGCTGATTCAAGCTCTGATTATCGAGTGTTTTGCGATCGCTGCATACAACATCTACATCCCCGTAGCTGACGACTTTGCCCGCAAAATTACTGAAGGTGTCGTCAAAGACGAATATTCACACCTCAACTTTGGCGAAGTTTGGCTCAAAGCAAATTTTGCCGCATCAAAAGCGGAATTAGAAGCAGCAAATAAGCAAAACTTACCTATAGTTTGGCAAATGCTCAATCAAGTCGCAGATGATGCCCGTGTTTTAGCAATGGAAAAAGATGCTTTAGTTGAAGATTTCATGATCGCTTATGGCGAAGCTTTAAGTAATATTGGTTTCACCACTCGCGATATTATGCGAATGTCAGCTTATGGACTCGCAGCTGCCTAATCCATTTCATAAAGTATCCTAAAAGCTCTCAAACAACTCGTGCTAATTAGGAAAAGCAGGCAAAATCAATACTAATGCCGATTAGCCAATAATTATTCTAATCGGCAATTTTGTGTAGGATTTTATAACTGCGAATAACTGTATTTCTTTTTAACCTTTACTTCAGCCTAAATAACAGGTCTGCTCTTAAGAATTCATGTTTGGTCTCATAGGTCACCTTACCAGTTTAGAACACGCCCAATTAGTAGCAAGAGACTTGGGCTACCCGGAATATGCCGATCAAGGCTTAGATTTTTGGTGTTCTGCACCACCTCAGATTGTCGATAAAATTACAGTCACCAGCATTACAGGTCAAAAGATTGAAGGACAATATGTAGAATCTTGCTTTTTGCCAGAAATGTTGGCAAATAGAAGGATTAAAGCAGCAACACGCAAAATTGTAAATGCAATGGCTCATGCTCAAAAACATGGGATTAACATTACTGCTTTAGGTGGTTTTTCTTCAATTATTTTTGAAAATTTCAATCTTAATCAAATCACTCAAGTTCGCAATATTAAATTAGAATTTGAGCGCTTTACTACAGGCAATACCCACACAGCTTACATTATTTCTCGGCAAGTAGAACAAGCCTCGAAAGAATTGGGGATTGAACTATCGAAGGCAACAGTAGCAATTTGTGGCGCAACAGGCGATATTGGTAGTGCAATTTGCCGCTGGCTAAATGCGCGAACTGATGTGGCAGAGTTGTTGTTGATTGCTCGCGATCGCGATCGCTTAAACTCTCTACAAGAAGAACTAGGTCGCGGCAAAATCATGGGATTAGAAGAAGCCCTACCTTTAGCCGATATCATTGTTTGGGTCGCCAGTATGCCCAAAGGCGTAGAAATCGATCCGACAGTCTTAAAACACCCTTGTTTATTAATCGATGGCGGCTATCCCAAAAACTTAGGCACAAAAATTCAGCATCCCGGTGTCTACGTCCTCAATGGCGGTATCGTGGAACATTCCCTCGATATTGATTGGAAAATCATGAGCATCGTCAACATGGACGTACCAGCACGCCAATTATTTGCCTGTTTCGCTGAATCAATGCTACTCGAATTTGAAAAGTGGTACACCAACTTTTCTTGGGGAAGAAACCAAATTACAGTGGCAAAAATGGAACAAATTGGCGAAGTTTCAGTGAAGCACGGATTTCGACCGTTGCTGTCATTTTGATGATAACTTAGCGTTTTTTACAGTCTGTAGGTTAGGATTAAGCAATATTTAACCTAACCTACTATCTTTCAGCTTCAAAGAAACGAATCTCCCCCCGTAAATCGCAAATTATATTGAATTTCATTCACAGATATTACTCCCTCAACCTTAGCAATTAAATCAGGGTTTTCCAAAGGTTGCAAATAGCGACGATAATTAATATGGCGATAGTTGCTCTAGTTGTGAACATAGATTAGCCTTTTTATTATCTATATTTCGGTTAATAAATGTTTAAAGCAACCTACTGTATTGCAAATAGAAATTAGGTGAGAAATTCGGGTACATAGGCTCGCTCAAATCTCGATAGACTTTATACCTTTACTTTGATATACATTCGGTCAAGCTTTTCGATAAAGAATGTCAAGATAAGGTGTACGATCGAAAAAGCACATTATCGTCAATAGTAGTTGAGTAACGTGGTAACTTCTGAGCGCAAACCTTACCTATTAGATTTTGAAAAGCCCCTGGCTGAATTAGAAAATCGCATCGATCAGATCCGTGAGCTAGCTACAGAAAACGGAGTTGATGTCACCGAGCAGATCCGTCAGCTGGAATCACGAGCCCTAGAACTGCGTCACGAAATCTTTAGTAATCTGTCTCCCGCGCAAAAGATACAGTTGGCACGTCATCCCCGCCGCCCTAGTACTTTGGATTATATTCAGGCGATTAGTGATGAATGGATGGAGTTACACGGCGATCGCAGCGGTAGCGATGACCCCGCTTTAGTTGGTGGTGTGGGTAGTATCGCAGGTCGTCCAGTGGTGATGTTGGGACATCAAAAAGGACGTGATACTAAAGATAATGTGGTGCGGCGATTTGGAATGGCTTCTCCGGGTGGTTATCGCAAAGCCATGCGATTAATGGAACACGCCGATCGCTTCAGTATGCCAATTATCACTTTTATTGATACTCCCGGTGCTTGGGCAGGTGTGGAAGCAGAACAATTAGGTCAAGGAGAAGCGATCGCTTACAATTTAAGAGAAATGTTTCGCTTAGATGTGCCAATTATCTGTACTGTAATTGGTGAAGGTGGTTCGGGTGGTGCTTTAGGAATTGCCGTGGGCGATCGACTCTTAATGTTTGAACACTCAGTTTACACCGTCGCAAGCCCCGAAGCCTGTGCTTCTATCCTCTGGAAAGATGCTACCAAAGCTCCTCAAGCCGCTGAAGCCCTGAAAATTACAGCCGCAGATTTGAAAAATTTGGGAATTTTAGACGATTTGTTAGCAGAACCGATCGGGGGCGCTCACTCCGACCCCCTGAAAACAGCAGCTACACTTAAACAGGCAATTTTACATCACTTAACAGAACTCTCCCAAATGACCAATAGCGAACGTCGGGAATTACGTTATCAAAAGTTCCGTCGCATAGGCGTATTCATGGAATTGCCAGCTTGAAATCTTTTCAATATAGTTTCAAATCTATGCCTAATGATATAATCAGAGTGTAACATTTGTTTACACAAGCTCTCATACTCAGCTTGCTCTAAGTTGGGGTAAGTAGAATGAGCGCACCATCACAAATTTTGGGAAGATCAACTTGCCCCTTGGCAGTTGCCCGGAAGCGATGGGTGTTAAAGGCAAATTTCGAGACAATTCAACTTCATGAGTGCTTCCAGCGAAAGACGCGCACTGATTACAGGAGCCAGCAGTGGCATTGGTAAAGCAACAGCTTTAGCATTTGCTCAGGCTGGGATTCATGTAGGATTATTAAGTCGCTCTCAAGAAAAATTAGCGGCGGTGGTTCAAGAAGCAGCAAAAGCTGGGGTGACGGCAAAAGCTTATCCCATAGACTTAGCTGAAATTGACCAGGTAAAAGCAAAAATGCAAGCGATCGCGGCAGATTTTGGCCCGCTCGACATCTTGGTAAATAATGCAGGTATGGGGTACAGCAAAAACATTGTAGATACTCCGCTTTCAGAATGGCAAAAGGTAATTGACCTGAATCTTACCAGCGTATTTCAGTGCATTCAGGGTGTATTACCTCAAATGCGCGATCGCCAGAAAGGAACAATTATCAACGTCAGTTCAATAGCAGGTCAACAAGTTTTTCCTGGTTGGGGCGCATACTGCGTCAGCAAATTTGGCTTGATGGCACTCTCCAAAACTCTCGCAGCTGAAGAACGCGCTCATGGCATTCGGGTGAGTGCGATCTGTCCCGGTTCGGTTAATACTCCCTTTTGGGACACAGAGACAATGGATCTGGGTTTCGATCGCTCATCCATGCTTACCCCAGAAACAGTAGCCCACTCAATTCTGGTGACCGCACTGCTACCAGAACAAGCAGTACTCGAAGAGTTAACTCTCATGCCTAGTGCTGGCACATTGTAGCGACTTACTCCCGTTTTCACTTAATTCTCTAAACTTAAGGCTAATCATGATTATCGCTTCCTCCAACGCCTCCAACGGTTCTAACGGATCTCAATCTCTTGCTGTCAACACCAACGGCACTCTTAATGTCTCAACTCGGCCCGATCGCAACACCTTAAATGGTCGAGAAGCAAAATTACACCCTCCTTCCGAAGAAAGCAACCAAGAAATGATGGATGCTGTACGAACAATGCTTTTGGGAGTAGGAGAAGATCCCGAACGAGAAGGATTGCTGAAAACTCCCAAGCGAGTTGCAGAGGCAATGCGCTTCCTCACCAGCGGCTACAATCAGTCTCTTGAAGAACTGGTAAATAATGCCATTTTTGATGAAGGTCACAACGAAATGGTACTCGTAAGAGATATCAATTTCTTTAGCCTTTGCGAACACCATATGTTACCTTTCATGGGTAGAGCGCACGTTGCTTATATCCCTAACCAAAAAGTAGTGGGACTGAGCAAATTAGCCAGAATTGTGGAAATGTATTCCCGCCGTTTACAAGTTCAAGAACGTTTAACTCGCCAAATTGCCGAAGCAGTTCAAACCATTTTAGAACCAAAAGGTGTAGCTGTAGTTATGGAAGCTACCCATATGTGTATGGTGATGCGCGGTGTACAAAAACCTGGTTCTTGGACTGTTACTAGTGCAATGGTAGGAGTATTCCAAGATGAACAAAAAACTCGTGAGGAATTCCTCAATTTAATTCGTCACCAACCTGCTTTCTTCTAAAAATTGAAGGATTTAGATTTGAGATGAAAGATTTTTGTTTCATCTCAAATCTAAATTCCCCTTAATTAATCACGCATAAGTTCGTTGTAGTGACTTTAGTCATATTGGTTAGCAAAAGAATAGGACTAAAGTCCTCACAACGAACAAATTTTCAACCCGGAAAAGGACAGCCCGCTAACTAATCAGCTACCGTATAGTTAGCCGCTAAAGGAGATGACTAAAACTTGGCTATTTTACGTCCTTTCATAGATCGAGTCGTCGATCGCGCCGCCTTAGAAAACCTTGCCCAACGCTATCCTGACCTTGATGTAGCTTCCACAGAAGTCTGTCTGGAATTTCTCCGTGCCAGTGCGGACGTGCAAACTGCTTTGGAAACTCACTTTGCCCGTTATGAACTATCGATGGGCAAATTTACCCTATTGATGCAACTGTTACAGGTGGATGGACTCACGCCTTCTGAATGTGCAGACCGATCGGGGGTGACTCGCGCCACGATTACTGGACTGCTAGACGGATTGGAGCGAGATGGTTTACTAGAACGACGCAGCGATCCAGGCGATCGCCGAATGCTGAAAATTCACTTAACCGATAAAGGGCGCACCCTTCTCGATCAAATGCTACCCGATCAATTTTGTCGCACCACCCGCTTGATGGCACATCTTTCCCCCAGCGAAAAGAAAACTTTGATTAAGCTTCTACAAAAGTTAAAAGCAGGTACTCCTGCAATGCTAGAACCCTAGCCGATCCTGTAACTCTTTACAAAGAATGTTTACTTTGCTATATTACTTAGGTGACTAATTATCGACTGCCTAACTATTAGTTACCTAATAGCGAGGGTTTGCTCGTGGTAAATAGGTAATCCCTTATTTAAGAGAAGATGAAAAAGTTGAGTGTTAAGCCTAAGAACTGGCTTGTTTCCCTCCATGTTGTGTCAGGTGGGTTATGGTTTGGTGCAGCATTTTGTCTTGTTGCCAGTGCGATCGCTAAAGGAAATACCTCCAATGGCGATGAATTGTATGCCATTAACTCAGTGCTGAAATTTATTGATGATTGGGTGATTATTCCCACAGCGATGCTGTCTTTGTTGACAGGGGGATTGCTCAGTTGGCTAACAATTTGGGGATTCACAAAACATTACTGGGTGATTGTGAAATGGGTGGCAACAGTTACTCTAATTACAACAGGAACTATTTGGCTTGGCCCTTGGCTTAATGCAATGACAGCTATTTCTGATACACAACGATCGCAGGCTCTCCATAATCCTCTCTACGTACTGGATCAAAAAGGAGTGATTATCGGAGGACTCATTCAAACTGGAAGCCTTGTTTTCCTGATAGTAATTTCAGTGTTGAAGCCTTGGGGAAGACGATTAATTCAATCCTCTAAAGAAACATCAGAAACAGCAACTTAATCCAAAAGTTTCTCGCGTTATTAGGGTGATAAGTAAAGCTAAAAATCACATTTTTGGTAATTCATTTTGGAGGGTGTTATGAAACGCCTAATTCTTGGCACTTTGTCTTTACTATTGTTATCTTCTTTGTCTATACCAGTAGCTCAAGCTCAAACGCAAGCAATCAATTCAGCAACTTATAGAGCGACCATAAACCCTGTTTATCAACTCACACCTTTTGCTCTGGTGACGATGGCTGACCAAGGTTATTTTAAGGAGCAAGGTATTCCTAGTTATTTGGGTCTTGTCTCTGCTCATGGTATGGGAAAATTACGTGCAGAAGAATTAGTTGCAGCGGCAATTAAAGCTAAGAAACTATCACCGGAAATTTTAACAGATCGAGGATATTTGAATGCTGTAGAAGCTCAATTACAGAGACTTAACCTTCGTTAGTAATTCAGGCAGTAATTTTCCTTTAGTTGTGTAAATAGTTGGGCGACTTTATCTAAGTCTTTATCTCCTGGCGATCGCTCTACACCACTAGATAAATCAATTCCATCCGGTTGTAATAAACTCAAAGCATCGACAATATTATCTGGTGTTAATCCACCAGCGAGTAACCAAGGCAGACAAGGTTTATAGTTTTTTAGTGTAGCCCAATCTAAAGTTTTACCAGTGCCACCCAATTGAGTAGGATGATAAGCATCTAATAAGAGCATATCTACAGAATTAGCATAACTTTCTGAGTTAGTTAAACATTGAGCGGTTCGCACTCTTAAAGCTTTGATAATTTCTCTTTCTGGTAAGGACTGGCGCAACTGTTGGCAAAATTCGGGGGATTCATTACCGTGTAACTGAACTCCCCTTAATCCTGTGGCGGTTACAGTTTGACAAATTTCCGCCACAGTGGTATCTGCAAATACCCCAATGCAGTCAACTTTGTGGTCAAGTCCTTGAATGACGGCAGAAATTTTTTCTACCGTAACATAGCGGGGAGAGGAGGGGACACAGATAAATCCTAAAGTTGTTGCGCCCAGTTGAGCGATCGCATTCCCTTGTTCTAGTTTCGTAATCCCGCAAATCTTCACCCGCATTTTTTCTTCTACCTCTGAAATTGTTTGGATTTGTATCAAAATTTTGCGATTATGTTAACTCTTAAAACAAAAAGAGTTTTTTGCATCACAGCTTTTTATAATTCTTGATGAACTTCTGTAATGGAGACGCATCTTGATTCACTCAATTTTACTAGGGGTTGAGTACACTGCTCCCACCACAGCCAGTTGGAGTCCAGCGGTTGGCGCTGTGATGATCTTCTGCAACTTACTCGCCATTGCCATAGGTCGGTTTGCCATTAAAAATCCTGGACAAAGCCCAGATCTCCCCGTTTCTAAACCTGCACTCTTCCGTAATTTTACTTTGGCTGAACTGTTGGCAACCATGAGTTTTGGTCACATCCTGGGCGCTGGGGTAATTTTAGGTTTGGGTAACGCAGGCGTGCTTTAGTTTAAGCGATCGGTTTCCCTCTGCTTCTGGTATAATGCTGTAAGCGGTAAAGCGCAATTACTATTACCGGGTAAGTGGGCCCCATCATGGATCGTCGAGACAAATATCACCCAAGAAATCAGTAACGGTGACGCGACCTGCACTCTGGGAACCTGAAAAGGTAGAGAAATTGTTCCGAAAATAAGATTCAGATCCGTTTGGGGAGGGGTACTTCCTGAACGTTAAACAAAAATGCCTGTGGAGGCGGTCTGACGGGGGCGGAAAACATCGGTTGAACGTCTAGTTAAGAGCCTAAGAGACAGGAAGAAAATGTGGAGTAGCACGGGTTTACCCTGCTACGGAACAACATTTTTGAATCCCCTTCGTTTCAACAAGGGGAGTGTGTCAATAAGCCAAGTTTCTCGAAACAGGAGAAAGAATTTTGATTAACTCAATTTTATTAGCCGCTCAAACCGTCAATATCCGCTCCGATAATTGGTCTTTGCAGGTAGGAGTAGTGATGATTCTTTGCAATATTCTCGCATTGGTAATTGTTCGCTACGCTACTCAAGATCGGGGCAGTAAACCAGCTTCGCCTGTACCGGGCTTTGGTTTACCACAATTGATCGCAGGTGCTTGCTTTGGTCACATTATAGGCGCTGGCGTAATTTTGGGACTGACTAACTCTGGAGTCCTGTAGATCGAGACTGATTTTTAGTCAGATCCCCAACTTCACAGAAGAAGTCGGGGATCTGAAGCATATTTCTCACCTTAAGTAGGGGAGCGCTAGAAAATTAAATAGTATTTTAAATTTATAAGTAGAGAAAGTTAAAGGAAGTTATTTATGCAATCAGGCTGGCGAATCGGGTCTATATTCGGTATTCCATTGTACATCGACCCATCGTGGCTGATTATTTTAGCTTTTTTCAGTTTCGTCAATGGAATCAATTTACAGCAAGATTATCCGGGTTGGTCTGAGGGAACAGCTTGGTTAATTGGGTTTTTTATGGCACTATTGCTGTTTATATCGGTGTTATTGCATGAGTTAGGTCATAGTTTAGTTGCTCGATCGCAAGGCATCAAAGTTAGTTCGATCACTTTATTTTTATTTGGTGGGATTGCGGCGATCGATCGCGAATCAAAAACCCCTGGTTTATCTTTTCAAGTGGCGATCGCAGGGCCTACAGTTAGTTTTATTTTGTTTATCATCTTCACTTCGATCGCTCTGCCATTTTCCGAGTTGAGTCCGGTACTGGTGCTAGTCAAACGTTTAGCAGAAATTAATTTAGTTTTGGTTTTGTTTAATTTAATTCCGGGATTACCTTTAGATGGAGGGCAAATTTTAAAAGCTGCTGTATGGAAGGTGACGGGCGATCGTTTTAAAGCGATTCATTGGGCAGCTAAAACTGGAAAATTCATCGGTTGGGCAGGAATTATTTTTGGTGTAATCTTTGGTTTATCGGTGCCCGGTTTATTATGGATTGCTCTACTTGGTTGGTTTATTTTGCGAAATGCTAACACTTACGATCAAGTTACCAGCGTACAACAAACTTTATTACAGTTAACAGCTGCTGATGCAATGACTAGAGAGTTTCGCGTCATTGACGCTAATATGACTTTACGCCAATTTGCCGATGATTACTTACTAAATGCCAATCAACAAGAAGTATATTTTGCGGCTTCAGATGGTCGATATCGCGGTTTAGTATGTGTTGAGGATTTGCGAGCTATTGAAAGAAGTCAGTGGGAAATTCAAACCATTTATAGCATAGTTAAACCTTTGCCAAAAATCAATCATGTAGAAGAAAAAACCCTTTTGGTAGATGTAATTAACCGCTTAGAAACTGATAATTTACCCAGAATTACTGTACTTTCTCCTGCTGGTGCTGTGGCAGGTTTGATCGATCGAGGCGATGTCGTCAGGGCTTTAGCTCAAAAGCTAAATGTGACAATTCCCGAAGCCCAAATTAAGCGAATTAAAGAAGAAGGTAGCTATCCTCCAGGATTGCAAATTGCCGCACTCGCTCAACAAGCAGCCGAGTCTCAACTAATAGAAAATAGTCAATAAGGGGATTGGTAATTGGGGACTTGGGAGGAGGGAAAGATGACTTTTCATCCTTAGTCCCTAGTTGCAAATGGAAAAATTTTTAAAATTGAGTGACAGTCATCATTAAAATTGCTAAATATGGACAAATCCAACTAAGAATGAAGGATTGTCAAGAAAGCTTAATAATCTAACCTAATTTCTGGATTATAGAGAGTTATAATAAGCGAATTAGTAGTTTAAAGCCAAAAATATTGATAAGCTAGAGTTGATTTATTCGAGAGGTAAAAGCTGTGAACTTCTCTTTCATGATTCCATTGACGATTGTCTTTGTTGCCACGTATTTTCTCAAAAAGTCATCGGATGAAATAGTCTATTTATGTGGTCTAGTCATCGTCATTTGCTTACTTTTTAGTTTGGTATTAGCACCTTGGCAAATTCAACTGTTACTGTTAGTCATTGCAGCATTTTCAACAATAAAATTGCGGCAACCAAATCAAACAACAACAGAGAGCGAAATCAACAAAAAACCACCTCTCCTTTATCGGGGAAGTAACTACGAACATAACGCTTCTAATCCAAATAATATCGAAGTTGCCGACGCTGATTTAGAAGGGAAATATCGCGGGCAAGTGTGGAAAAATCATCATAAAGAAGAAGCTGCAATTCCCCACACTTTTCACCTGACATACAGAGGTGCTACTGTTGAATGCCAAAAATATGTAGCGCTAAAAGAGGAAGAAGAAGCTGAAATTAAAGCAACCGGAAATTCGCCAACTGATTAATGCTTAGTTGCAGGCAAAAGAACCATCTTTTAATTGAGCCTGAATTAATTTCCATTCTAAATCAGACAAGGGTTGCAATACTAATTGAGTATTAAAGCAAATTTCTGCGGCCCAAATTAGTGCTTGGATCGCAGTTGGAATTAAGTTTTTTCCCTGCTGATGAAGAGGTAAATTAATTGTGGGTGGTGCAGTTTCAGGAAAAACTTGAGAGAACAGAGACTTATCAGGTTGCAAGAGCATTGAACCATGTTGCAAAATAGCACCATCCCGATAAACTTGGGCGCTACCAATCAGTTTAGAACCATTATCTAATAATAAATCTGCACCTGTAGGGGTAGCGAAACAATTAGGATTGTGGATATAACCGCGCCCAGCTGTACCATAGTGTAAGTTTACGCCGAGCGATCGCCAACCCACAATCAAAAACTCACACAACTTTTGGTAAACTTGCATCCGACTCCCACTAATTCCCGAAGTAATAATCGCATAAGTTAAATCACCTTGATGTAAAACCGCCCTTCCCCCAGTAGGACGACGCACCAAATCTAATTTAGTATTTTCCCAAGATAAATTTTCCCAAAAATCCGGCCAACGTCGCTGATGATATCCTAAAGAAATTGCCGCTGGCGACCAAGTATAAAAACGTAAAGCTGGAGGATGTAAACCTAATCTGTGCTGTTCTAATAGCCACCCATCAATAGCCATTTGCACTTTACCTGAAGCCGACAGCAGCGGAATTAACCGGAATTTGTCATTTGTCATGGGTCATTTGTCATTTGCGATCGGGATAATTTTTTAGTATGAATCTTTGGCAAATTGCATCATTTGTCCTTTTTAATGACCAATGACTAATGACCAATAACTACTAACAAAACTGCTCTTGTAAAGCTTCATCATTATTATCAGCAATTGTGGCGACAATAGTAATAGCACGCGAGATTTCCCCTGGAGAAAGTTCTGCCACAGTGCGAGTAGTAATTACAACTATTTGATCTTCGATAATGGCAAAACGGGATTCCAATGTTTCCGTTCCGTTCATTTGCAAAAGTTTTCGCATTAACCCTAATTCATCTTTAGCGGGTAGTTTTAACACCGAAGACCAAACTGTGAAGGTATCATCATCTGTAGATCCGGTAAGTTGAACAAATACCTCAACACTACCGTATTTAAACTTCCACAAATGACCCGCCTCAGTTTTGCTAACCATTGCAGTATCATCCTGATCTAAGCTGGAGATTACAGTTTCGATCAGATCTTGGTAACTAACTGTTTGTTCAACCAATTCATTGGTTAGCTCGTTGTTAGATAAATCTTGGGTGGCAACCGTTTCTGCATCCGGCCCAAAGGTAGTCATAGAAGTTTCCCTTTTCTTCTGTTGGGGTACTAGACCAACAGTATCGCTTCTTGGCGCTTTTGTGGAACTAGTTCCAGGTAATACTCAGATCTTGCACTCAAAGGAGGTGGAACCTCCCATATCCTCGTACCCAGGTTGAACCTGGGTACGAAGAATGGAGGCTCTGCCTCTTGCGATCGCTCTTTGTTACCTAAAAATGTCGGATTACATCACCCGTCGTAGGGGTAATTCATGAATTACCCCTACGACTTTTATGGGGGTTTTTGTAGGGCAGGCATCTTGCCTAGCGCTGCCCCTGGCGGGCTTTCCTACCCACCCCACAAATTTGGATCATTTAATTACTAGAAGTCTCTAAACAGTCGCTTTTTTCTGATTATCAACTGCGCCTTTCAAGCCAGTGAGGAACATCGGCACAAATTTTTCCATAAATGCTTGAGGATCGCGATTCCAAGCTCTTTGAGCTATTTGAATTCTAGTCATTTGCAATTGAGGTGCTAGCAAAGCTTGGGGAAGACGTTCCATCAAGTATTGGGGACGTTGCCATAAAGGCATAGTATTGGCAATTTCCAACAGATTATCTAAGCGACGCAGTTCTGCACCCAAGGTAATATCCATTCCAGATTCAAAGGCTGCTTGTTCGATCGCAGTATACTTGCGCTTAGCCTGTTCAACTTTCTGGCGATGTTCTGGGCTTTTTCTCGCAATTTCTGTCAGCCAACGATTTCCCCACCGAACGTGCCCTGCTTCTTCAGGGAAAATACGCTCAATTGTTTCCCGAATCTTAATATTTTCTTCAGTTTGTGGCGCTGCTTTCAAAGCGTTAATGTGAGCGGAAAAATATTCACAACCCCGTTTTTCGGTGACATTTATTGCAGCCAGAGTCGAAATAACGAAATCGTCTAAATCTTTCTCTGGATCATCTTCGCGATCCATCAAACGCTCAAATTCTAGTATGTAAGAACTACCCGGTGGTGTACCAACATTTTCCCCTAGATCTACCAACAAATCAGTCAACCACATCGCGTGACGCGCTTCGTCAGAAATGTGATGCGAGAGATCCCGAATTAATCTTGGTTCTTTGCCATTTAGTGTCTCAATAGTTTCTGTCAAGTCTTTACAGCTGCGTTGTTCGCTGTAACGGTAGCGGTTGAGGGTGATGATATGGATTTCCCGATCGCGCACTACCTGTCTCATGATTTCCCGTGCGCCAATGGAGTTTTGTAACTTTCTTGGGTAAGCGACAGTCATAATTGTTGAGTTTTGTAAAGTAGATCTAATAGATTAGATTCTAATACCTATTTCCAAAATGGGTGCGACAGATCGATCGGTAACATAATCAGCAGCACAAACTTTTCACAATCCAAAATAGTTCTGATACAGGTTGTAATAAAAAAGCCACCAAATTAAGGTGGCTAAATGTTAATTAAGCAACAAATACTTTTTAGCAGTCGTAGTAGAGGGCATACTCGTAAGGATGAGGACGTAACCGCATTGGGTTAACTTCCTTATCAATCTTGTAAGAAATCCAAGTTTGGATAAAGTCTTCGGTGAACACACCAGTATCAGTCAAGAAAGCATGGTCTTTTTCCAAAGCTTCCAAGGCACCTTCCAAAGAACCAGGAGTAGAAGGAACCTTACTCAACTCTTCAGGACTCAGTTCGTAAATATCCACATCCAGAGGTTCACCTGGATCGATTTGGTTCTTGATGCCATCAATACCCGCGCAAAGCATAGCCGCAAAAGCTAAATATGGGTTACAAGTAGCATCAGGACAACGGAATTCTAACCGCTTAGCTTTTGGATTGCCACCAGAAAGAGGAATCCGAATCGAAGCAGAACGATTACCTTGAGAGTAAGCCAAGTTCACAGGTGCTTCAAAACCAGGCACCAAGCGCTTGTAAGAGTTAGTGGTGGGGTTAGTTAAACCCAACAACGCTGGTGCGTGCTTGAGAATACCGCCGATATAGTACAGCGCCATTTGACTCAAACCAGCATATTTGTCACCAGCAAACAAAGGTTGACCGTCTTTCCAGATCGACTGGTGGGTGTGCATCCCAGAACCATTGTCATTAAACACTGGCTTGGGCATAAAGGTCACGGTTTTGCCGTATTTCTTAGCAACGTTCTTAATTACATATTTGTAAGTCATCAAGTCGTCTGCTGCCTTGATTAACTTGTTGAAGCGGATACCTAGTTCGCACTGACCGCCAGAAGCAACCTCATGGTGATGCTTTTCGATCGGTACACCGCACTCTGCCATAGTCAGCAGCATTTCTGTCCGCATATCTTGGGAAGTATCGGTGGGGGAAACTGGGAAATAACCTTCTTTGTACCGAGGTTTGTAACCCAAGTTTGGCCCTTCGTTTTTCCCGGAATTCCAACGACCTTCCACAGAGTCTACATGATAGTAGCCTTCGTGTTCGTTTTGGTCGAAGCGAACATCATCAAAAATGAAAAATTCCGCTTCTGGGCCAATGAATACTGTGTCGCCAATACCTGTAGAGATTAGATAATCAACTGCTTTTTGGGCAATTGTTCGAGGGTCGCGGCTGTAGGGTTCACCTGTGCGGGGTTCGATAATGCTACAGATGACGCTGAGGGTGGGTTCTTTCATGAAGGGGTCAATCCAAGCAGTGGTGGGATCTAGCACCATTGCCATGTCTGACTCGTTGATGGCTTTCCATCCCCTGATACTAGAACCATCGAAGGCTACACCCTCGCTGAAGCTGCTTTCATCGATTTGGTTGTGATACATCGACAAGTGCTGCCAGATTCCAGGCATATCGATGAATTTCAAGTCAATGATTTGGATGTTCTTTTCTTTAACGTAATTTAAGAACTCTTGCGGGGTCTGGAACATGAATTACTCCGTAACTTTTGATCTCGTAAAGTCTGGATATAGATAATCAGCTGTGGTGAAGGTTCAGGTCAAGGGGCAGAAAACCTAGATTTGAAAGAATTTTACTGGGTGTGTCTGTCTTTATTGATCTGACACCTCAAACTACTGCCTGGATCTCTCCATCATTGTTACTCTGGGATGTCCAGACAGATTTGATTCAAATTAAATAGCCGATCTTGCCGACTTAATAGTATACCTGCATCATCCTAGAGACAGGTTTCAGGATCTTTTGTATTCAGCTTTACAGAATATCCTTGTCTTGGTACGCGATCGCCTAAAGAAAAGGTTAAAAAATGTAGCGACTTTGACAGAATCCTTTCTCAACCTAACTTTCCTTATGTAAAATCGTAACAATAACTACAGTTTATGGCTGCGATAACAATGGCTTTGACATTACAGACAGATTTAACAACACAGGAAGCACAGCAATATCGTCCGGGACTGCGGGTAGAGTTAAAGCAGCGTCCAGGGGTGGTTGATGTAATTGCAGAGTATGACCCAATGATGGTGCCACCAATTTGGTTGGTAGGCGATCCTCAACCTCGCTATCCTGAAGAGTTAATTTTGTTATCTGAGCCGTTGACAGACTGGTTTAAATCAGCTATCAATTTCCAGCCGGAATATCCTTCTTGCCACTTAAAAAATCGCCCAAAACAAAAAGTTTTGGTTTAGTGTTTCTCTCCCAATATAAAAGCTGTCAAAGGCAACTTTTGGGGCATCATTTTGTTGTAAACTACAATCGGCTATCTACGCCACAGGTAAAGCTTTGTGTTTCTTGGTTAAGCTTTGTTAACTTGAGTTTTAACCTAGAAGCAGGTGTGTCTGTCCGATGTTGTAATACGGATTAGATGCAACAATATTTCAGCAATAGTAAAACCCTAATAGTAACATTCACTGGGAGAGCAATTTCATGCGGGACGCAGTTACGAGTTTAATTAGAAATTACGATGTTACTGGTCGTTATTTAGACCGGAATGCTGTTGATTCACTGAAAGCTTATTTTGAAACGGGTACGGCTAGAGTAGCTGCTGCTGCTGTGATTAATGGTAATGCAGCTGAGATTGTTAAACAGGCTGGTTCGCAATTATTTGATGAGTTGCCAGAATTGATTCGTCCTGGTGGAAATGCTTACACGACTCGTCGTTATGCGGCTTGTCTGCGGGATATGGATTATTATCTCCGTTATGCTAGCTATGCACTGGTAGCAGGCGATAATTATGTGTTGGATGAGCGCGTGTTGCAAGGTTTACGGGAAACTTATAATTCTCTGGGTGTACCAATTGGGCCAACAGTGCGCGGTATCCAAATTATGAAGGATATTGTTAAGGGACTAGCAGAAGAATCTGGGATTCTGAATACTTCCTTTATAGACCAGCCGTTCGATCACTTGACTCGCGAATTTAGCGAACAGGATGTCTAGATTCGACAGTTGAAATTGTAGTTAGAAAAATTAGCGATCGCACTTTTTTCCTGAAGAGGGGGGAGAGAGCGATCGCTTTTTGATTGAACTACAAAAAACTTGAATTAAGAGAAAATTTAGAGTTTAATAGCAACTACATTGACAAAAGTTCATTTTTTCAATACCAAAACAAAGAAACTGCAAGCATTACTCGTGCTTCTGTTGAAGTTCTATCGAAGTATAAAAAGAGAGTGAGAATTTTAACTCGTGGTTTGTTATGGACTGATGATTTGGATATTCTTACTCGTTCAAATGTGACAGTTGGCATGAGTTTGCCATACTTAGATGATGAATTAAGCCGCAAAATTGAACCACAAGCACCTCCACCTTCTAAACTTTATGAAGCTTTACTAAAAGGTTATAAAGCTGGTTGTCGTTTGTATGTAGCAATGGCTCCCACGCCTCCCACAATGACTTTAGATGATTTTAAAAGACATTTAGAAAAAATCATTGCTGTCAATCCAGAGGTGATATTTTGGTAACCAATTAATGCTCGTGGAAGTAATGGAAAAAGAATGGTAGCAGCAGGTTTAGATTTTGCCAGTACTGTTATGACAAAAAAATCATGGGCTGAATGTTTTAAAAGACAATGGGATGATATTGAAACTGCTGCTCAAGAAGTGGGATGTAAGGATAGGCTTCACATTTGGCCCGATCCTGAATTGAGAGGGTATGTTGATGATATTAGATTAGAGCAATGGTTATATAGACCAACAGTGGAAAAATGGGATAGTTTAGCCAAAACTTGATTTAAGGATTGATGTGATTGGTAAAAAGTTGAGCGTTGTGTAGCGATCGCACCTTTACCCGCTATCATAAAAGCCAACAGCCATTCATTAAATTAGATGAGTTTGTTGGAGGGAAACTTAAATAATGATCGTAATTGTTATCACAATCAACATACTCATCGCTCTATTCAACTTTTATCTAGCATGGCGAATTTGGAAAATCCGTAGGACGATCGCCAAAGCAACAAGAGCTATCCTAGCTGCCGATCGTAATACTTACAAAGTCTTACACAGCGCACCAAAAACCATAACTGTTGGACAAAAAGGTGCTAAGACACTGCGAGAACAATACCAAAAACTAGAGATTCAACTGGAAAAACTGGGACAAGTCTTAGGAATACTCAACTTTACACAACAATTTTGCCGGAAACGCGCCAGACAGAATCGGCAATTGAAAAAGCTCAAGAAGTCCCTGTCAAAATCCTGAGCGTTGCTTTGTTTTGCTCAAAGCTGCTCTCATCCTCCTTGAGGAATAATCTTGATAGGTGCTCGCCGCAGAGGCTACGCGATCGCATATCATACCAATCAGCAAATCCCGCCTAAAATGAATTAAAAGGATAGAGTAGCGAAAAAATGTCTGAGAATCGTTCAGGATCGGGATCGTTTATTGGTGGTATGCTTCTGGGAGCAGCACTGGGGACTATTACAGGTTTGC
This sequence comes from Floridaenema aerugineum BLCC-F46, assembly GCF_041929345.1. Lineage (NCBI taxonomy): Bacteria > Bacillati > Cyanobacteriota > Cyanophyceae > Aerosakkonematales > Aerosakkonemataceae > Floridanema > Floridanema aerugineum. The sequence goes on along the minus strand of NZ_JBHFNQ010000159.1, from coordinate 8,100 downwards.
TGTTAGCACCGCGCACAGGCAAAGAAACTCGCCATCTGCTGAAAAAATCTGCCGAAGCACTCCCAGAATTGGCAGAAGACCTTTCGAGTAGTGTACAGCTGCAAGCCGATCGCCTTTCCGAAACAGCACTGCGTAACTGGGATAGCACCTTAACGCGACTCAAAGAAGCGATCGCCGCTGGAGTGGAAGCTACTGCCAAAGAACAGCAAAATATGCAACGGCAAGAAACTGCCACTTCCGCCGATCGACCTTTAGTTGAAGATTCTCTGACAGAGGTATCTTTAAATCCTAAACCTCCGAAACTACAGTAATCAAAGCTGACCCTAAATCAACTGGGATTGAACGAAGCCTAATAATTATTTAAACTAAAACATTTGTGATCGATCCGTTATTTTGGCTAGGACTTTCTATTCTGCTAGTTGCCGTTAGTCTCGCGGCTGTTCTAGTAGCACTTTTGCCAGCTGTTCAAGAAATTGCCCGTGCTGCCCGAAGTATAGAAAAATTAGCCGATACTTTAAACAGAGAACTACCACCAACTTTAGAATCTATTCGCCTCACCGGAATGGAAATAAGTGAGTTAACAGATGATGTTACCGATGGCGTAAAAAGTGCAGGTCAAGTAGTAAAAAATGTCGATAAAACTATTGACGGCGCTAAAACTCAAGCGAAAAAAGTTCAACTTACTACTCGTAGTTTCCTCACAGGTATAAAAGCTGCCTGGAAAACTTTTAACCGTTCTAATAATAATAATAATATTCCCCCAAGTGGACATCGTTCTGTAGACCGCCTCCCTCATGGACAAAGAATGCCTTTGGAGTTTCCTCATGAGCGATCGACATCCTACCCGAAAGAACATTCAGAAGCAGACAAAGAGTAGGAGTAGAGAGCAGGGGTAAAAGGGAAAATAATTTTAAGTTTACTAATATAGAAACTAGTTTAAATTGTTTAATTTTTGCATTTTATAATTGTTAGTTTATAAGTATAAAAATCTAATTATTAAAAATCCAAAACAAGATTTGTGAGCAACTATTTCATTTTAATCTTTGCTCCCCTGCCCCTCTGCCCCTCTGCCCCTCTGCCCCTCTGCCCCTCTGCCCCTCTGCCCCCCTGCCCCCTGCCCCTTTTTCCCCATTATGGAAATAATGGTGGTAAAATGGCGTACTATTAGAGTAAAGTAAAGAAGTGTAAAGAAATATTAGCTTTCTATTATCCTTTGATTAATAAAACTTCTTGGTAAATGTCCCAATCTGAGATTCTGGTAAAACAGCCAATGCAGCAAAAACCTTTCGTCAAAAGAGTTCTGGCATCCTTAGCAGCCTTTTTCCTCGCCTTATCAGTTTGGGCAGTAGCACCAGCGGTAGCGCAAGCATACGAGAACCCTGACTTACTACCTAGAACTCAAACCCCAATTATTGACCTCGCCAAAACCTTCACCGATATTCAGAAGGAAGCACTGACAAAAGATATTGAAAATTTTGAAGCCGAAACAGGCTGGAAACTGAGAGTATTAACACAGTACGATCGCACCCCTGGTAGAGCAGTGAAAAACTTTTGGGGCTTAGATGAAAAAAGCGTCCTTGTAATTGCTGACTCCAGAGGCGGCAATATCCTCAACTTCAACGTTGGAGATGCCGTTTATCAGCTTCTACCTCGGACATTTTGGATTGAACTCCAAACTCGCTTCGGCAACCTCTACTTTGTCCGCGAACAAGGCGAAGCTCAATCAATCATTCAATCCTTAGAATCCGTAAAAACCTGCTTAGTTCAAGGTGGTTGCAACGTAGTTCCCGGACTACCGCGAGAACAGTGGATTCTTACCTTAGTTACTTCTATTGTAGGTGGAATAGTCTTAGGATTCGCGGCTCATCCCCGCAAACCTGGACAAATCGTAGCATGGCAATGGGCGTTAATTTTCTCGCCATTGTGGGGAATTCTGTTTATTGCTTTCGGAATCGGTCCTGTAGTCAGTCGCACTGCCGAATGGTTGCCCTTGCTGCGGAATGTGGCAGGATTCATTATTGGAGCTTTAGTTGCTTACCTTACCCAGGCGGTTGGTTCACCTTCGGAAGCTTCCAGCAGTCGTTAAACTGTTAAGTTCAGTTAATTATCCATATTTCACTGACAAGGACGCAGAGAACGCAAAAGTTAATTTTGTATTCTTTGCGTCCTACCTTTATGCTGTAAACAAACAGGTTTGTTGTAGCAACTTTAGTCGTTGCCAAGACAAGCAAAGCACTTTAGTGCTTACAACCAACTTAAATTATGCTTTAATGAGTAGCAGCTTCGGGGGCAGTTTCTCATGGAATGGCATATTACAGATGCCCAAAGTTTAGCAATTATCGATCGCGAAATCGGCGAACACATCTTTTCCCCAGCAGAATACGAAATAGTTCGGCGGGTAATCTATGCCACCGCTGACTTTGAATATAAATCGCTGATTCGTTTTTCCGAAAGAGCCTTACAAGCAGGCGCAGCAGCATTAGCCGCCCGCACTACCATCGTCGTAGATGTCCCAATGGTACAAGTTGGCATTACCCCAATTATCCAAAACACCTTTGCCAACCCGGTTTACTGTAGCATGGACGCATTAACGCGCCCCCAAAAAGAAAAAACCCGTGTAGCTTGGGGAATAGAAACCCTCGCCAAACGCTACCCAGAAGGAATTTTTGTTGTGGGTCATGCTCAAACCGCACTCTCTTGCCTGGTAGACTTAATCGAAAAAGAGGAAATTCGACCAGCTTTAGTAATTGGTACACCCGCAGGTTTTGTGGATGTAGATGTTGCTAAAGAAAGATTACAAGATTCACTCATCGCCCATATTCGCACCGAAGGACGCAAAGGAAGCGCCGTAGTAGCAGCAGCAATAGTCAACGGATTAGTAGAATTAGCTTGGCAAGCCTACGGGCAAGAGGGAGCAGTCGGAGTCTAGAAAATCTGAGATAGATTAGTACTAAAATCCTTGTTTTAGACTGTCTACCTCCCCAGGAGAGATAAATTCATGTCTTATTACTTGTCTTATTTAATTCTGATCCCCGGAGCCTTATTAATGTTCTGGGCGCAGAGTCAAATTAAAGGAACTTATTACCGCTACTCTCAAGTTCGTTCTAGCATGGGCATGAGTGGCGCAGAAGTGGCTCAGGCTATTTTATCGAAAATGGGAATTTATGATGTTTCAGTCGAACCAGTAGCCGGAGAACTTACAGACCATTATGACCCCAGTGCGAAAGCTGTTCGTCTGTCTGAAGGAATTTATGGTTCTGATTCTGTAGCCGCTGCTGCGGTAGCTGCCCATGAGTGCGGTCATGTGCTACAAGACAAGAAAGGCTATAAATTCATGAATTTACGAGCCTCTTTAGTTCCAGTTGCTAATTTAGGTTCTCAAATTGGCCCATTTTTAGTAATTATTGGGCTTTTCCTCAGTTCAATGGGTACAATCTCTTCATTATTTATCAATATTGGAATTGTCCTATTTCTGGGTGTAATTGCTTTTCATGTTGTCACGTTACCTGTAGAATTTGATGCTTCTAGTCGTGCGCTTAAATTAATTAATCAACTGGGAATTCTCCAAGGAGAAGAGAATATAGGCGCTAGAAGAGTTTTACAAGCAGCAGCTTGGACTTATGTAGCAACTGCCTTTTATTCGGTTTTACAATTAATTCAACTTTTGTTGATTTCCCGTAGTCGTAATTAATTGTTCGTTGTGACGACTTCAGTCGTTCACTATTTCCGATGTACGACTGAAGTCACTACTACAAACTTTTTAATTAATTACCAATCATTAACTCTTTTCGGTCTTTTTGGTTGCTTTACTGGTCGCATTTCTTCGGCTTCACTTTCGGACTCAACGGGTCTTCTTCTTTTCGTTTGCCTTTCCATTTTTTCGGATTTTTCAAACCTATAACTCAGTTCAGTAAACTCTTTTCTCTGCACGTAAGGATAATCACTCACCCATAAATCAAGGTCGGAAATATAAATATCTGTTACTTGGTTAATGATCGCTAAATCTGGTTTATTAGACATTACCAACATTTCGGCAGCTTGACCTCTTCTTAGAGATTTATGAACTCGTTTGAGGGGAACTTGTAAACTAGTAGAAAAACCTGTTTCATCACCAACTTCTATATTTAGCCTTTTCTCGCGGTTTTCTACAATTACTAATTCACCGCGTTTGTTAACGTTTTGTTCTTTTCCTACTACTTCTTCACTAATATACAAATCCCAGATTTCACCTTTCCAAAAGCCACTATATTTGTATTTTCGACACTGATAATTGCGTAAACTAGCGCGGAAAATTGGCCCCCATAAAAAATAGGAACCAATCAAGATACCGCTTAATAGCGTAAAAGCGGCATATTCTAGCCCTAAAAAAGTAACTTCAATCCACCAGATTAACAGAGCGATTACTGTAGATATTAGTAGTCGCAGTATAAAATCAGAGGGCTTACCCCAATAATATTTGTATTGACTTCCTGTAGCCAGGATAGGGATGAGTTGTTCAAATTTCTCGCGGGTGATGGGAATGAGCATAATTTTTAAGTATTGAGTAATAAGCAATAGGTAATTGGTAGTTAGGGAAGAATTCAGAATGCAAAAGTTTGATTTTGATTCTGAATCCTGAATGCGGATTTTTACCTGTTACTGACGAACTACAAAATCTTCTCTAATCCATATACTAGCGATTTTAGTTGGGTGACTTGGCGAATTGCTAGTAAAACTCCGGGCATATAACAGGCGCGATCGCTTGTATCATGTCTTAAAGTGTAAATTTGCCCCGCTGCGCCAAAAATTACTTCTTGATGAGCAATTAATCCGGGTAAGCGCACGCTATGAATCCGAATTCCTTCTTCTGCTAAACTGCCCCTAGCGCCTGCTAATTTTTCCTCTTCCTTAACTAAAGGCGGATTGTAAGTTTTGCCCAGTTCTGCCAAGAGTTTAGCAGTTTGAACTGCTGTACCGCTAGGAGCGTCTGCTTTTTGATTGTGGTGCAGTTCAATAATTTCTACATGGTCAAAATATTTCGATGCTTGAACAGCAGCTTGTTGCAGCAGCACCATGCCAATGGAAAAATTGGGAATGATTAAACAGCCAGTACTCGCCTTCTCTGCAAATTCTGCCAAATCTTGAATTTGTTGGGTACTCATTCCGGTAGTTCCGACGACTGGGCGCACGCCGTAAGCGATCGCAGACCGCACCGAATCGTAAACTGTACTAGGATGGGTAAAATCTACCATTACTCCTAGCTGTCTCTCTTGCGCTGCCATTGCCAACATTGGCTCAAACTGATTAGTAATTGGCACCTCTAATGTGCCACATCCAGCTAGTTCACCCGCATCTTTATCTAACACCTCTGGATTATGGTCTATTGCACCCAATAGCGTCATATCACTTGCGCCAGCTACCGCTTTAATCACTTCTCGACCCATTTTGCCAGCCGCACCATTCACCACAACGGGTATGGGATATTGATTCGTCATTTCCTGAAAAATATCCTTGCATCTAATAAGCGAATTTTAAACTAAAATAAATGTCGCGTTGAGTTCAAATCTCCCAACGCGACCAGAAAAAAATATAGCTGCTTTGTTTTTTGGCAACCAGGAGGTGCAATAGATGCGTTCCCGTACAACCTGAAATCGTTCATAAAAATCTACTCAACTATCTTCAGATGATTGATTTCCTTCGTTGTTATGGTCATCACTTCGGAAGGGATGTTGACCAATACCGAGTTCCTTTTTAGAATGTTTCAGTTGTTTCCACAAGGCACTGATTTGTTTATAAGCTTCTTCAGGAGTAAGCTTACCACTAGTTTCTAAAGCACAGATAAAGTTAATCCTTTGAGTAAACTCTTGTAAATTGGCATTAAAAACCAAATTCTCTGGATTAACTGAACCATAGTAGCGGCTACGGGGGTAAAGAAAGTTTGCTTTTTCGTTCGTGTTCATCTGCTTCTGCAAAACCTGTTTCAAATATCTATCTAATTCTGTTGTAATCTGTTTTTTCGCTGTTGTAATCCCTTCTTGGATATATTGCAATTTTTGTTAATAATAATACATTACGCAGAAACACGGAAGTTTGGACAAAAATTTCAGGAAAACCTGTGTTGTCTAACTGATTATATTCCTGTCTAATTACTATTTTAAATACAATTAAACCAAGTTTTAATAGACTTCTTACAGAAGTCAGGAGAAAGGGGGAAGGGAAAAACTTTTGAGTTCTTAGCTTCGTTTTTTTGAGTTAGGAAGAGTTTGGGGAGTCAGAGAGTGTTAAGTTAAGAAAATTCCCCTTATCCCAAGAGTCCCCCCTGCTCCCTTGGCTCTTCTGCTTTATCCGCCTGCGGCGAAAGAGGCCATAATCAGAATTGAAAGCAAAAGTCCCGGAGTTAGGAGTAACAACAACATTCCCAAATCATGTAGATTCATAGAAAATTGCCCTAGATTGTGGTATGTTTTTTAGATTAAATCAAAAATTAAAAATATGGCGCAAATATTAATCTGGGCTATCTTTGGATATGCTTTGATTGTTGGAATAGGCGGTGTATTTGGCTACATGAAAGCTAAAAGCACCAAGTCTCTTCTAGCAGGTTTAATTAGTGGTCTAATTCTATTAGTTGCTTGGTTTTTAGCAACGAAAACACCAACGGTAGGGCTAGGAATAGCAACTTTGATGGCAGCAGTTTTGCTCGTAGTTTTTATTACTAGGTTTGTCCGAACTCGGAAATTTATGCCTGCGGGAATGATGATGTTGCTAAACTTAGTGGCGACAGTGGGGTTTTTAGTTGGGTGGTTGAATTTAGCTTAGATGCTCGGAAATTAACTGATAGTTAAACTGCGAGAACAGCTGAATTTGATTGTTTAGTTTCTCCGTGATTGGTTTTATACTGACGTGCCATACTGAATGTTTTCGGTAAAACTCCAATTAACCCAGAGAGAATATCGTTTGATATTGAGCTAACAGCTTCGGTTCCAAAATACTTTTCTAGCATTACCAAAATCATGTAAGCTCTTTGTAAGGGAACAGAACTTTCCATTGCTTTTTGAGTAAAACGGAACCATCGCTGTCTGATGGTAAATGCTTTTTGTCGCTCTGGGAAAGACTCTGGATGAATTAACCTGACCTCACCTATAGGAATTACCCGATTACAGTCTATGTCACAAATACCACCAACAGCGGCTCCGTATCCGGCAAATTCTGTGTGATGTCGCTTACAGAGTATAATGCCACCTCGACAGCGACTATCAATTTTCAGTATTTGTCCACTATTTAACTGGGTCAAAACTTGCTTGGAGTTAACTGTAAGTTGTGGAAGAAGAGATTGCTGTGACATCTTTGACCCCTGGAACTCAGTATTATTACTATGATTCTTTTATTCCAGGAATTAAGTGATGTCAGAAAGCTTTACAAGTGACAGTAAAAACTCCTACAAGTGACTGTAAACTTGTAGAAAGGTGATTTTAGATTGCTGGCAAATGTGATAATACTCTGATTAGGAGGTGATATCGATCGCATCTGTTGTTTGAGAGATTCTTAGTCGATGATTCTTAGTAATCCATGTCGGATACCATAGAGCAATCTGTTGATTAAAATTTGCTCTGGTTCGCTCAGAGTATCATTTAATAAGGCAGACCTAATCTGATAGCGATCGCTAATGGTAATCCTACCTGTGACCATGATTTGTCCGCAGAGAGCTTCTATCGGGATGGAATGCCAACGGTATTGAGATTTCATAGTTTTGCACCAAATTGTCTTTTCTTAAGAAAAGTGAAGGAATGATAAAGCTTTTGCTATTCTTCTAGTTTGATAACAAGTTCCCCGGAAAACAGTGATAATTCCTTAACTATTTTGTGACTTAAGTCATCGACAGGAAGGGACTCTTGAGACTCTTGAGACTCTTGAGACTCTTGAGACTCTTGGGAGTCTTGGGAAGTTAATTAACTCAAAAAACGAAGCTAAGAACTCAAAGCTTTGGCTCTTTCGGGTTAATGGGGAAAAATGTTCATAAATGTTACAAACCAGGGAACGGTGCGTTAGGCACGGGAATTTATTGATGGATTGGAATGCTGAATTTATCGCCCGTGCCTAACACACCCTACGATTAAATAAGAT
>NZ_JBHFNQ010000158.1:0-13791 GCF_041929345.1 Floridaenema aerugineum BLCC-F46 | reverse complement strand
AAATTTCTACTAATTTATAAATTCTGGTTGTGGCCATTCCGCCCAAATTTTTCGCGCTCACGCCCAACAACGTACATAGAAAATTTTAAAGCGGGAAAAGATCAGCCAAAATCCCATCATCTCCTTGCAGTCTTTCCTGACTCGGAGAATCATAAACTACTAATAGTGACTTTTGACTGTTTTCCTTACACCAAAACGCCAAACCTTCTGCATGATCTACACCTTCACCGAATGGAATATCTAAAATAGGAGAAGGTTTTAAAAGAGACTCTTCCGGCAAATTTACCCCATTTTCGATGCGATAAAGTTTCACCGGGCCATCTAAATCCATCGTCGGACCCGCTAATACTAACAAATCTTCTCCATCAACAGCAAGTTCCCGAACTCCCAACCCAGAAAGATAAACAAAATGTTTTTTATACAGTTGATTTCCCAACTTTTTCAACTTTAAAGTATTCCGGCTACTTTCTTCTACAGAAATTTCTAAAATTATCGCCCAACCCCGTAAAACTGGCCCTCGTAAACCCAGAAAAATTTTATCTTGATAAACCGCTAAACCTTCAATATCAAATCCGTTTTCTTTAGAAGGAATTTGACTAACCAAAAAAGGCGCTAAATGCGGATCATCTAGCAAAGCATCGCTCAGCAAATTGCCATTCTTCGTATTTTCCAATTTAGCAGCTGTCAACTTAACATCTGGGGTTTCTGGATGTTCGCATAACTTACATAATTCATCACCTTTTAGAGGTATTCTTGCCAATAAATAACGATTTTCTTCTCGTTTAATCTCCTGCATTTTTTGAATGTTTTCTAGGTCCGATCGCTTTGATTTAGGCTTAGACCTTTTCAAGCTATGAGAACCCACTAACCAGATATAATTGTTAGCATAATCCATCCCCTCAATATCTATTTCTTGATCGGCATCACTGGGCAAATCGATAAAATCTGCCACATTAAAAATTTCATGACCTGCAAAAGTTTTATCGTCAGTTTTCGTCAACCGTTCAATACTTGTAGTTTCATCACATCCTAACCACAAAACTTCCCCAGGAGTCATTGTCATCGCTGATAAATCTTCCCGACATTTGGCAAATTTAGATTCAAAACGCAGTAAAATCTTTTCCATTGTCTTTTAAAAGTAGATTGGGCATTGTCTAATCACAGACTTTTACATAGTATGAATCATTAAATCAGATAATGCCCAGCCTACCAAATATTAGGCAAAAAAACTAAACATTTGCCATTTCTTTATGCTCAATTCGAGTGCCTAAAAGTTTGAGAAATTCTGCCAACCAACGGGGATGTGCGGGCCAAGCGGGTGCAGTTACTAAATTACCATCAATCATCGCCTCATCAACAGGAATATGCACATAAAATCCCCCAGCTAAGGTAACATCGGGGCCACAAGCAGGGTAAGCAGTGCAACTTTTACCTTCTAAAACTCCCGCAGCTGCCAAAAGTTGTAAACCGTGACAAATAGCAGCGATGGGTTTATTTGTTTCGGCAAAATGGCGAGTAATTTCTAACACCCTTTGATTTAAACGTATGTATTCCGGTGCTCTACCCCCAGGAACAACTAAAGCATCGTAAGTTGCGGGATCTATTTCGGCAAAATTAGCATTTAAAGTGAAATTATGACCGGGTTTTTCTGTATAAGTTTGGTCGCCTTCAAAGTCATGAACTCCAGTGCGTACCTTGTCGCCAGATGTTTTATCTGGACAAACAGCGTGTACAATATGTCCAACCATTTGTAATGCTTGGAAAGGCACCATTACTTCGTAGTCTTCCACGTAGTCACCGACGAGCATTAAAATTTTCTTGGCAGCCATATTTAAGTTCCTAATCTTTTTAGTTCTTTGCCAGATCTATTTTGTAACAAATTTGAGAAAAAATAATGCAAGTTGCTAGTTATTAATTTTCCGAAATTTTTCAGGCTGTAGGGTGCGTCAGAGACCCAAAATTAGTGATGATCTCGAAAATTTTCCTATCTGACGCACCCTACTGAATATAACTAGCAACTTGAGTTAAATAGAGAAATCCCACCGCTTGATTAAGCTGTGGGAGTAGGAATTAACTATTTACCAGTCTTGCTATTTTTAGAAAGCTGTAGTAGAGAATGGGCTGGAAGTGACAGTACCAGTACTTGCGAGAATGATAGCATTTCTGCCCGTACCGCCAACAACTGGCCCTGTAGGATCGTCCCACCAGTTGTTAGTTGCATCGAGATTTCCTGTCCCGCCGTGATACAAAGCAGCATTGGTATTGCCAATCAGGTTATTGTAATTGAGCGTAAGTGTATTGGGGACATTTGTACCGTTACGAATTGCCACACCATTGTAGGAGTTAGTAATCAGGTTGCCGCGAACATTTACTGCCCCTAGCAGAGTTGCGCCAAAGCCAGAATCCCGCAAGCGAATACCAGCCCTGTCTATACCTTGGCTAGTATTAGTATCGGCAATTTCGTTATTTTCAATTGCGGCATTACCACCCGCCAATTGAATCCCCTGTTCGCCAACGTTTGTCACCTTATTGTTAGTAATCATGCTAGCGGGGTTAGTGATCGCATCAGCAGCAACACCTGGGCCAGTTAGGTTAGCAATCACGTTATCTGTGATTCTAGCGGTATCGAATCTGAAAGCTTGCAAGCCACTAGTAACACTACCAGCAGTTGTGGATACGTCACGGATTAAGTTATCGATCGCACTGAAGCTTCCACCACCAACACCAGTATCCAAGAAAATAACACCGCCGTTGGCTGGCCCTTGACCATTGAAGACGTTTTGCCGAATCACCAAATTGTTAGCTGCACCTTGCAGTCGAATACCGTTGTCGCCACTCAATTGAATCGTCATTCCTTCAATAGTGACGTTATTGACACCTGGAAGGACTGTGAACACAGGACGATTAGGGCCTGTAAAAACCACAGATGGAGAAACTGAGGAACCACTAGCAGGACTTACACCTGCATTCGTTCCCCTGATGGTTAAAGGTTTGTCGATCGTGACAGTGTTAATTTCCGCGTAAAATCCGGCTTGCGGCACAATAATATCATTAGCAGTAGCCCCTACCACCGCATCAGTAATCGTGTTGTAGCTTTGCTGAAACACTCCCGACGAATTATACCGGAGGACACGCCCATTATTTGCAGGTGTACCCGTCAATGGGTCGTTGTTCAATATCTGGACTGTAGCGGTGTCAGCTGAACCTACTTGGTAAGGTAAGTCTTCTAATATCTTCACTGTCACCGTTTCTCCTGGTTCATTAATGCCATCAGTAAAAGGAGTAACGGTTACGGGGGCGGAAACAGACTGACCAGCAGCAATGGTGACAGTGCCAGTTAAAGCCCCATAGTCTGCGCCGGGGGTTGCTGTACCTGTGGTGGTATATTGGATGGTCAGAGGTTGGGTGATGTCGCCTCCGGTACGAACAAACTGAAATGTGCCGTTTCCTTCGGTAAGACCAGGTTCTCCAGCAGTTGGGTCAAGGGCGGCAACGAATACTAGCGGTTTCGCAGGTGTGGCAGGTGGTGGAACGTCGTTGTCTAAAATAGTTAGGACTGCGGTATTTTGTGTGCCAATGATGGCACCACCAGTGGGGCTAACTAAGCTTAAATTGACGGTTTCATCTGCTTCTACTAAGGTATCGTTAACAATGGGAATGGTAATAACCTTTGGTGTGGTGTCCCCAGCTGCAAAGTTAACTGCGATCGGGGTGTTGTTGTAGTCAGCTGGGGCAGTAGCAGTACCATTGCTGAGGTTAACGGTGGCGGAAACTGCCCCTGAACTATCACCACTCCGAACTACGGTAACAGCTAAAACAGGCGTACCATCTTCTCTGACCACATATTCAGGGTTACTAAACTGAAGAGTTGGTGGATCTACAATATTTAGGAGTGCGGTACTTTGTGTCCCAATTACTGCGCCTGGGGAAGGGTTGACTAAGGACAAATTGACGGTTTCATTTGGTTCTGCGATTCCGTCGTTAACCACAGGAACAGTTATTACTTGGGAAGTTTGCCCATCAGCAAAATTAACGGCGATCGGGGTATTATTGTAGTCGCCCGGTGCAACGGCTGTCCCATTGGTGAGGTTAATGGTAGCAGAGGCAGGGCCTTCTAAACCACCACTCCGAACTACTGTCACCGCTAAAATCGGTGTGCCATCTTCACGAACAGAGAATTGAGAGTTACTAAACTGAATGACAGGTTGATTTACTGTTGATGAATAGTCGATTTTCTGAACTAGGTAGTCGGAACTGTCGGTGATGATGCCGTTGACAACTGGTACAGTACCTGTTGGGTTATCGTAGGGTCTGGCGGTGAATCTCAGTTCGTCGAAATCAGCGTTGGAAATTTGGAATTTGAAGTCTCCATTTACACCATCATCGGCTCTAAATTTTACGCCGATTCCAGAGTTGTCGATCGAAGAAGCAAGTCCACCACCGACGCGAGTAGCTGTGATATCTACAAGTTGCCCATCTTTAAATGCTTGCAGAAAACCAACTTCATCGCCGTATTTCTCCGCAGATTTAGGAACAAATGAACTCAGGTCAATTAAGGCGCTTTGAACGCTTTGATTCGCCCCCCATTTAAAGGTTAATACCTGAGATTCGCCGTTATTTGGGTTATAATTAATTTCTGATCGGGCTTTACTCGCGATGTTCCACCAACCATCGTAAGAGTCGGCAACACCAATACCAGCAATATCACCAAAGGTATCGTTACCTGCTTGACCAGTACGAGTGAAACTTAAATTAGTCAGGTTTAGGTCGGGATTGGTTGAGTAATTTAATAATGAAAGATCGGTGGTTCCTGTACTATTAAATGTTGCGGTGCTAGTTCCGTTAATTGTAATTCCTTGGTTATCGGCAGCTGTTAACCATTCGTTTTGAAAGTTGGTTAAACCTAGTGCGTCGTTGGTATATAAAGTCGATCGCCCTAAAGAACCTGAAATAGGGGTAATAGCCATAAATTCTCCTTCGATAATAGAAATTAGGAACGAATTGAATCCAGAACAAAAGGATTTTTTCCTTTCGCCCCTGGTGGTAGTCAGCAAATTTCTGCAAAGTCAATTTTTAGTAATGAACAGGTCGATGGTAAATTAAGTTAGTTAATCAAAATGCTGGGACTTCGCAGCAAATTTTGTACTTTTTGCATTTCATCTTTTCTGTCTAAGTTTTAATTGTGAAACTAGTCCAGAATCGATAAATGTGACTAATACCTCTTTTTCTTAGCGGTAATATCTGATCCGGAAAGTTTTCGGAAAATTTTTCTATTATTTGTCTAGCTGAAAAAATCTCAGTAAATATACTTTTTATAACACCTAGTTAGTTTAAGCTTTGAGAAGTAATATGGAAAATTAGCCTTTAAATTAAGTGAGTTTTCCGGGTAATTAGCAGTATGATTAATAAAGTATTATGTAAAATTACGGTGGTGTTTTAGTTGGGCGATCGCGGATCTGTAAAAACACCTAAATAATTAATTTTCTCTAGAGACGTTGTTTCTACGTCGGAAAATGTAGAGACGTTGTATACAACGTCTCTACATTTTCTGGTGGTTTATCTAAAAATTTGTTCAACTAGTCGTTTGGTGACGTATTTGCTGAGGATAAGTGGTTGGGAAAATTCGGTGGTGTGTTTGGTGATTAGCGATCGCTCTCTCAATAATTCCAAAGCATAAGAAAATTGTTGTTCAGTTCCAAATGGTAACACGCTTTCGGTAATAGCGCAACGGAATGTGGGATCTGGTTTAACGATCAACCAATACAGGACTTTTCTTTCTAAGTTGGACATTAAATCAAACTGCTGTTTTAATAGTTCGCAGAGTTCCGGGAAAAGTCCTGATTCTTGATTTAAAAAGTCGGCTATTTTATGATGATATTTATGCTGGATTTTGCTGGCGGCTAATTTTAAGGCGAAGGGGTGTCCTGAGTAGCGATCGATCAACTCTGTCCATTCATTTTCTGTACCGATAAAATCACCACTTGCGGCTAACATTTCCCTAGCTTCAGTTTGGTTTAACCCAGATAATTGTAATGTTTGCACTGGGCGTTTTTTCCCAGTTAATGAGATGACTTCCTTGGGGTTTTCCCGACTTGTGAGAAGTAAGCAACTGTGGTGACGTTCTTCGCCAATGCGTCGGAGTAACTCATGAAAATCATCGTAATTGATGCGAATCGATTCTGCTTTATCGAAAATGATTAAACATTTATTTTGGCGCAAACATTCTAAGAGTTGAGAGATTAAAGTTTCTAAGTTTAAAGATGATAATTCTTCGGAATTTAAAGGTTGCTGAGAGAGGAATTGAATTAAGTTAATTACTAATTCGGAGATGGAAGGATCGGAACGCAAACTGCGCCAAATTAGATAATCAAATTCTCCTTGAATTTCTTGGGCTAATTTGGTAGCTAATACAGTTTTACCTAATCCACCGATTCCCAAAATTGCTACAATCCGAAGTTTATCGGTTAATATCCATTGTTGTAATTGTTGGATTTCTTGTGTTCTGCCGGAAAAGCGATCGGTATCAATCATTTCTCCCCAATCTTGGCGTTTCTTGGCAGGTGGAATAAAAGCAATTTTTTGGGGAATTGATGTTATTGGCACAGAAGATTGTAACTTATATCCGGCTTCTGCAAGTAAGTGAGGAATGCGAGTAGCGTTAACTTTGACAAATTTTTCGCAGTTTCCCGAAAGTAACTTTTCAATATATCTGTACAAACCTCTGGAGAGGGAAACGCGCAGAGAATTAGCATTAGCATTAGCATAGACTTTCGCGCAGATTTCCGCAGGCGTGTAACCACAGAGTAAACCCCTGAGAAATTGCTTTTCGCGGGGTGTGAGGCTGTTTCCTTTGGCGCAAGCTAAGTCACTGTACAGTTTATTTAGGTTCCAGAAGTTCTCAGCTTCGGAGAAGAAGTTATCAGGATTGTTATTGGTAGGTAGCACCCTAGTCATAAAATTTACGTTTTGTATTTAAGGATATTTTAATCTATTTGCTAATGATTTAGCTAATGAAATTAGGTGACTAAAAATTTTAGTTTTGCTATGTTGAATTACGTAGGGTTTATGAATTTTTCATCAAGTTTCTCTAAAGAGATTGTGAAATTACTGGGATTAGTAAAGAGGAGATCCCCCTAAATCCCCCTTAAAAAGGGGGACTTAAAATTCAGTTTTGTTCCCCCCTTCGTAAGGGGCTGAAAACCAAGTCTTGTTCCCCCCTTGGTAAGGGGGGTTAGGGGGGATCTGCTTCGATTTGGAGATCCCCCTAAATCCCCCTTACTAAGGGGGACTTAAAATTCAGTCTTGTTCCCCCCTTGGTAAGGGACTTAAAACTGAGTCTTGTTCCCCCCTTGATAAGGGGCTGAAAACCAAGTCTTGTTCCCCCCTTGGTAAGGGGGGTTAGGGGGGATCTGCTTCAGTGTTTGTGCGGTTTCTTCGCTGGTTTTTTATGAAGTTCTGTTACAAATTCCGGGGTTTTGCATAAAAATGGCAAGTCAATTTCGATAAGCATTTAGAGGTTTTTACTGAGGGTGAAAAGGTGGTGGTGAGGATGATGAGGGATTGGGTTTAACTGAGATCTTGCACCTGTGTTTTTGGGGGAAATCGTAGGGACACGGCATTTCTGATAACGGTTTGGATTGCAAATATTAATGATGCCGTGTCCCTACCCTCACCAACTACTCGCGGTGCGAATTGATTCGCAGGCGGATGTTGGGGCTGGTGCAAGATTTTGATTTAACAGGCGAGATTTTTTGAGAATAGTGGGCTGAAATTTTGGCAGCTTGAGACTTTGGCAATGTGTTTGTCAGGGGATTTTGCGTGCTGAAAATTTGACGAAAAGACAAACTAGTTAATTTTGTTAATTGCAATATCAACGGATTGAAGGAGAAAGCCATGTTTACTACTAATTCTGCTAATCAAGTAACCAATTATTTAGTTGAAGATGCACTTCAAAATGCTTACAACACTTTAAATAGTTTTGCTGGTAGTGAAGATTTTTTGAGCAAGATTAAAACTGCTTTTGGTGAAAGTTTTGATGCTACTAAGTTGGAAGATTTACGTCAGCAGTGGATTAGTAGCAATTTTGCATCGCTTCCAGCTATTGAAATTCGCACAGGTGCAGAGTTACAAGGGGCAAATGCTGCTTATGCGGGGTCAACTAATACAATTTATTTTTCTCAAGATTTCTTGAATAAGTATGCGAGTAATGGTGAAGCGATTCGTGCGGTTTTATTAGAAGAAATTGGGCATTATATTGATTGGCAGATTAATAGTGTTGATACTCCGGGGGATGAAGGGGAGTTGTTTTCTGCGATCGTGCGTGGGGTGAATTTGAGTGAAAATCAGATTCAGCAGATGAAGCAGGAAAATGATTCTGTTATTTTGAACTTCGGTTATGCTACTAATTTGAATAATATTCAAATGTTCCAATCGGGACAATCTCCTATACTTGTAGAAAACTCTGATGATACTTTTTACTCTGTTTTTCAAGAATTACTGAGTAATCGCCCGAAAACCAGATTTGTAGTAATGAATGGCATCTTAACTCCCAAAGATTACTTTAGTAACGGAGATCAGTTTGCTGAAGTACTAGGGTTAACTAACTTACCTAATTCAATTGATTTTAAACCTCAATATAATCCCACTTCAGAACCAAATGGAGCAGGCACGATCAGATGGCTACCATTTGATATTGCACCAGGACTTGAAGATGCTTTTGATGGGGTAGCTGACTTTATTGCAGATAATTTTTTAATTCCAGCCGTTAATTATTGGAATGAAAATGTTCCTTTTTTAAGTGATGAATGGATTCTAAATATAGGTAATAAAAATAATGCACAAGCAATCATAGATAACCCTAATTCTCTGCGGGATGCTAGCGATTCAAAGATTAACTCAGTAATTGATTTTGTAGATAGATATCAAGGTTTTAAAGATATCACTCAGAGATTAAACAATGACTTTTCCCCTAACTACGATGAAAGCAATCCGCCAAACGATTTAGTAGAGGCATTAACCCAATTTTGGACAGAAGGAACTTCAAAGGCAAGCGAAAGTGTTAATAGTCAATGGGTTACGGAAGATTTATCTAATTTTTTATCAAATGATGCAAACTCATTAATTGTAATTCCTCACTCTCAAGCTAATTTCTTTGTTGAAGACGCACTAAGAATGGCTCCATTATTTAACGCAGGGTTAAATCGTCTTAAAGTATTTCCTTTAGGTTCTCCTACTAACTATACATCTCAAGGTGTTATTACTGACTATGTTGCTCAACCTTATAACAATCCTGGAGACCTAATTCCTGGACTTCAGTTTGAAGGAGGAGCATCTAATCAAGAAAAAATGAGAACATTTTGGCAAACTCTACGAGAGGTGATGAAGATTTCAGGGAAGTTGGCTCTTAAGGATAATCACGATCTAGGCAAATATTTAAACCGAGATGATTTCAAAAGTGATTTGATAAACACTTTTGAAAAAATGAATCCTACTGGATATTATTTTCAAAGCGGAAAATTATCTCCTCCGTTCATGTATCATGTTTGGACTGGAACATTTCATGGTGATTGGATGGAAGGCGGCGAAAACGGTGATCCAATCGCTGGTGGGTATGGTAATGATGTTCTTCGTGGAGGTGAAGGAAAAGATACTCTCTTTGGTGATTCTGGTTGGGATGTTTTAGATGGAGGTTTTGGAGAACAAGACATAGCAGATTATTCTAATAGCGGATCTGGAATTACTCTTTATGCAGAAACAATGGCTGGTTCAGACATTTACAGGGTAATTGATAGTTATACAGTACATGATCTCTCAACAGAAGATATCCTGATTAGCTTAGAAAGGATTAAAGGCTCTAATACTGGAAATGATGTAATGAATGGGAGTGATAATCAAGACTTTTTTCTTGGTCAAGGCGGTAAAGATACATTATTTGGTAATAAAGGCAGTGATTACTTAGATGGTGGAGAAGATTCTGATATCTTATATGGAGGTTGGCATGACGATATTATATATGGAGGTATTGGGGATTATGCTGACACCATTTATGGAGATGATCTTGATGGTTTTCAAGGAAGAGATGTATTATCCGGTGGTGCAGGAAAAGACCTGATTTATGGAGGAGGAGATCGGGATATTATCTATGGCGATGAACAAGAATTAAAAGATTATGATGGGGATGAATTCAGAGATGAAACATCTATTGAAAATGGAGATATCATAAACAATCCTGTTGCAATTCCCATTGAAGCAAGTTTTACTGATTTTAATTCATTAATCGAGGCAGAAGCTTCTAGCACTGATTTCTCGCTCACCAATGATTCTGGCGATTCATATAGTGATTGGATTTATGGTGGAGATGGTGCTGATAATATCTATGCTGGTTTAGGCAATGATATTGTTTATGGAGACAATGATAACGATCTAATTTTTGGTGAAGAGGGTAACGATCATTTATTAGGTGGTTTTGGTGATGACAAAATAAGTGGTGCTTCTGGCGAGGATAATATTGAAGGTAATGGCGGTAACGATATTCTCAGTGGTGGTAATGGTAATGACAATATAAGTGGTGGTGATGATAGCGATCGTATTTATGGCGATGATGGTGGCGATAATATCACTGGTGATAATGGTGCTGACAACATTCAAGGCAATACAGGGGATGACACTATCTCAGGTGGTAACGATAGTGACACCATAAGCGGCGGGGAAAATAACGATCGCATTTCTGGCGATGATGGCACTGATATTCTCTACGGTGACAATGGCAACGACATTCTTTCAGGTAACACCGGAAACGACACCCTCTACGGTGGTGAAGGAAACGACAACCTTTACGGCAACGAAGGAGACGACAACCTTTACGGTGAAGCAGGTGATGACTCACTCGAAGGCAACCTTGGCAATGACATTCTCTACGGCGGCGATGGAACAGACACCCTGTTAGGCAATGAAGGTGATGACAAACTTTACGGCAACCAAGGACAAGATATTCTCAAAGGTGGGGAAGGTGCTGATGAAATTTATGGCGGAAAAGGTGATGATTCGATTTGGGGAGAAATAGGTTTTGATACGATCGATGGTGGTGCAGGTTCAGATACGATCGATTACAGCACATCTCCCAGCGGCGTTGTTGTTAACATTAACGAAAACCGGGACTATAACAACGAACAAAACCCTGGAATATTTGATTTAGAACCTAATTTTGAAATCGACGCTGGCACAGGTTTAGATGGATACGGTACTGTAGACAAACTCCGCAACCTGGAAAATATCATCGGTACTGCCTTTAACGATATCCTCATCGGTAACAATGCTGATAACCACATCCAAGCTGGTGCAGGAAATGACTTAATAATTAGTAGCAAAGGCAATGATATTTACGAGGGACAAGATGGCATTGATGTGATCAGTTTCCGCCGTGACATTGATGGCGTTTATGTGGAACTAAAAGAAGGTTACGCCAAAGACGGTTTTGATGGTTTAGATACTATTTCACAAATCGAAAATGTAGTTGGTTCGGAAAATGACGACGAAATCTATGCTGATGATAATGCTAATACCATCACTGGTGGTAGAGGAGATGACATCATTAATGGACGGGGTAATAATGACCTGATTTTTGGGGAAGGAGATCAAGATTTAATTTATGGCGAAGCAGGGGAAGATACCCTTTTCGGCAATGATGGCAATGATATCCTCGATGGTGGTTTAGGAAATGATACCCTTTCCGGTGGTGAAGGCAACGACCAACTTCTCGGACAAGCGGGTAACGACACTCTCGACGGCGGCGAAGATAACGACACTCTTTCTGGCGGCGATAACGAGGATATCCTGTTCGGACAAACTGGCGCTGACTCCCTCGTTGGCGGAACGGGTAACGACTCCCTCAATGGTGGCGAAGATAATGACCGCCTTTACGGTGAAGCTGGCAATGATACCCTGGATGCAGGTTTAGGCGATGACGTGCTTTCCGGTGGCGATGATGATGATACGCTGTTGGGACAAGCTGGCGACGATAAGCTGGATGGGGGAAATGGCAATGATTTTCTCGATGCTGGCGAAGGCAATGATACTCTCAGAGGCGGTAACAATAACGATACTTTGATCGGTGGCTCTGGGGAAGATCTTTTAACAGGTGGAGATGGAAACGATCGCCTTTTCGGTAATGAAGATCGAGATATCCTTTCTGGTGGTAATGGTGATGATTATTTAGATGGGGGAACGGAAAGCGATCGCATTTTCGGTGATGATGGCAATGATACTTTATTCGGACAAAGTGGAGAAAACACCCTCAATGGTGGCGCAGGAAATGACTACATCAATGGCAGTTTAAACCAAGATACTTTAATCGGACAAACCGGAGATGATACCTTTACTGGTGGTGGCGATCGAGATTTGATTGTCGTTAAACTTGCCGAGGGTAGCGATGTTATTACTGATTTTGGCGGGGTCGGTAGAGGCATTTCTCCTACAGCAGAAATCATTGCCGAAGTTGATACAATTCAATTCATTGGTAGCGGTTTCAATGCGACAAATTTACTGCTAACTCAAGTAGGTCAAAATTTAGCGATTACTTTCGAGGGAATCGACAATACCAAAGTCATCTTACAAAACTTTGCCTTAGAAAATATCGATAATCTGGACACTGGCGAAGATGACGCGATCGATATCAACAATATCATTTTCGATCGTAGCGATCGGTTTGATGACGATCAAATTCTTGATGATGATGATGACGATCGCATTTTCAATGATGATGATGATGATATCGCTAACTTTGATGATGACGATCGCATTTTCTGGGAACACGATAGTTTTGATGTCATCAACGCCGATTCACAAATCACCAGAGTTTATCACGAAAACCATGTTACTTTCCTCAACGATTTAGATAACAACACCAAAGGTTACAAGGATTCTAAAGATGTAATCAATGGTCAAGGTGGAAATGACACTTTAAGTGGTTTAAGTGGTAATGACACCCTGCGCGGTGGTGAAGGTAACGACTCAATTTTGGGTGGATTTGGTAACGATTATCTCAGAGGAGATGCAGGTAATGATTCCTTATTTGGTGACGTTGCCAAGAACTTATTCAAATTTAAAAATGGGGAAGATATTTTCGTTAGCGACGAAGAAGATGATAGCTTTAATGAGGATGACGACGAAGATTTAATTCCCATTAAATCAGGCTACGATCGAGAAAATGACGACTCAGATGAAGAAGATATTTCCGAAGACGAAGATATTTTTGAAGACGATCATTTCACTTATTTAGAATCTGATGATATTCTCCAAGGTGGTGAAGGTGATGATTTGTTGAATGGTGGATATGGACAAAATACATTGACTGGTGGTGTTGGTAAAGATATTTTTGTGTTAGGCGATCGCACTGATTTCGACGTAATTACTGACTTCACTATTGGTCAAGATTTGATTGGTTTAACGGGAGGTTTGAGTTTCAATAAATTAACAATTGCTTCAGGAGATTCTGGCATAGAAATTAGTTTCCAAGATGAAGTAATTGCTACTTTAAATGGATTACAATCTCCTCTCACAAGCACTGATTTTACGATGATTTAATCCGTGATAATAGTTATCTTTGGATGGGGCGGGGAGGATGGCCACCCCACAACAGTTTCAACTTTATTTTGGGGGGGGGGGGGGGGGCCCCCCCCCCCGCCCCACAAAACTGTTGTAACTCTGGTGGGGGGGGCACCCGGCCCGCCCCATCCAAAGATAACTATTATCACGGATTAAATCATCGTAAAATCAGTGCTTGTGAGAGGAGAT
>NZ_JBHFNQ010000157.1:0-1235 GCF_041929345.1 Floridaenema aerugineum BLCC-F46 | reverse complement strand
GGGGAAAATCAACACCATTGCTTCTCCCATCAGGGCATAAACTTCTGCCATTGATTTGCGTCCTAACCACTCAATTTTCGGAGATTTTTCCGCTGCTTTTGCCACCTCACCTGCTAAAGGGCCATCGCCAACAATTTTCAGCGGCATGGGATTTTTCAGTTGCTGCCAAGCCGCAAGCAAAGTATCTAGTCCTTTTTCTGGCGAAAGTCTGCCCACGAAAAGAGCATAGCCACCCAGTCCTGCGCCCACACCTGGGTCAGGATCGACAAAGTTTGGCTTCAATAAGATCTTTTCTGCGGGGAAACCACCCTCAATAAATTTCTGGCGAGCAAACTCTGTTTTGACAATGAACAGATCCACCTTCTCTTTCCAAGTCTGCATGGCACGGTGTACCGTTATCATTGTTGCGGATACGCTACTAGCGGCTAAACTATCTCGGTAGCAACTATGCAGGACTCCTGGATAGGGGATGGGTTTCCCCAAACAGTCAACACATACTTTTCCATCACGGAAGAATAACCCATTGGGACACAACAAACGGTAATTTCTCAAGGTTTGCACTACAGGCACGCCCTGTTCCTTAGCAGCATAGTATACCGAGGGAGAAATTAACGGAAAGAAGTTTTGCACATGGACTATATCAAAGGCTTTGTCGATGAGTTTTTGTTTGACAATGTTGAAAGCCTCAGTAGACCAAACGGTTCTCAGTGCCAAGTTTACGGCATTGATCGCAAGAACCCGATCGTTATTCTCCTGATACACTTCTACTTCGTGACCCATGTTCTGCAATAGCCGTTCTTCTAACTCACGAGACTCGTCTTCTCCACCACGGATCTGATAGTTGTTGTGTATGCTCAGTATTCTCACTTCACCCTTCTCCTCTTCTATATAAATGCTAATTAATCAGGTAGATGATTTTTCTTTAATTGGATTTTAAATTACTATAAAAAAGTAAAATTTTTGTACACCTAAAGTAGGATTTTTATTGAATAAATTTCGGATGACAAAGTTTCTTCCGTAGGATGCTATAAGAGGAATTAACATGGGTAGAGTTTTTGCGATCGCCTTCAACAAGGTGAGATCACAGAGTTTGATGTTAAATCGGACGCACCAAAGCATAAATTTCCATGAGCCTGCGGTAGTTTTGTTGAGCGGTGTACTTAGCCTCATACTCGGCCCTTGCCTGTTGACGCATTAATTCCCATTCTTGTTGATGTTGTAAGACCCATTCTACT
>NZ_JBHFNQ010000156.1:0-7972 GCF_041929345.1 Floridaenema aerugineum BLCC-F46 | reverse complement strand
AGAAGAATAAAAAGTGCTGTCACTCCACATCCCAGAACCCCAAAAACGACGCTTTTTCAAATCTTTAAAAGTTTGAAATAAGTGTACAGCAGAGATAGATTTCATGGTTTTAGCAATTTCCACAGGAGCAGTAGTGTGATCTGCCTGTACTATACGTAGGGTGCGTTAGCACAGCGTAACGCACCTTATCATCTTGAGGAAAATGCGATCGCCATTTTTTTAGATAAATTCTCTGTAGTTCAGGTGTTTACACCGCCGCAAAATTCCGTATTTCTCAGGAATCTTAAGCGCGATCGTTAGTCGTAAAATAACGATAAAAGCTAACTAAAACCTGATTATGAAAGCTAGTATCCTACCAATATTAACCGCAATATCCCTGCTGTGCGTCGCCTGTCAATCCAACCCACTGACACAACAATCTTCTACCGCTACAACACCAAACACTCAAACTCCAGCTGCAACTCCTAAAACCTCTTTACCAGCAACGCAAACTTATGATTTGCAAGTGAATAATGACCAAGTTGTAGCCAGATTAACACAAATTGGGTTTACTGATGACAGCATTGTTGTCACTATGGCATTTACTAATGTTAGTCAGGAAGCTATTCAGCTGAACGCCAAAGATGACTTAATTCTTGATGACGATGTGTATGATAGCAAATACCGTCTAGCAGTTCCATCAGATAATCCTAAAATCCAAATTCAACCAGGAACTACCCTAAAAGGACAATTCGTTTTCCTTGGTAGATTATCGCCTCAAGCTACTACCTTAACGCTTACTACTAATTCTGCTTGGTATGGCGATCGAAAAAACTTTCCTCACGTAACGTTCAATAATCTATTAATTCAAAGAGGAAAGTAAAATGATTAAGCTAATTAGACAGCTAAATCTGCTGTTTGCCTTGTTTGCAGTGGTGGGTTTTTCCTATTTAGACTTTCGCCGGAATAATACATACGCCAAAGTTACCACATTAGAAATAGTACCAGTTGCCGTTTCCAAATTAGAAGTTGTATCTACCACTTCCACAAGTGTAGAAACAGCAAATCAAACTACTCCTACTACTCAATTACAAACAGAAACTCAACCCGTTCCTGAAACTAAATTAGAAGTTGAATCTTCTAGTTCTAATTTAGAAGTAGCAACTTCCCCCACTCCCACAACTACAGTTGAAACAGAAAAGCCAAATGTTCCTTCGAGTAAATTAGAAGTTGAATCATCAACAAGTACAAATTTAAAAGTTGAAACTTCCCCCACTCCCGTGACTAAAGTAGAAGTTGAAACTCAACCAGTTACCCCTAGTAAAGTAGAAGTTGAAACCCCACCACCGACAAAAATTACAGCGGCTACAGTGGAAAAGACTATTACCGAATTAAAAGCCGAAAAAACTAAATTAGGAATTAAAATTAACCTTCCAGAACATATCTTATTTGACTTTGACAAATATCATGTCCGCGCCACAGCAAAACCCACCTTAAGCAAAATCAATCAACTTTTGACTTACTACGGCAAATCAGAGGTTGTAATTAACGGACATACTGATAGTAAAGGCAGTGACGCTTACAACGAAAAACTTTCTCAACTCAGAGCCGCCGCCGTAAAATACTATTTTATTAATGTCTATAAAGTACCAGCAAAGCGACTACAAACCAAAGGATTGGGCAAAACTCAACCAATTGCACCTAATAATAAAACAGATGGTTCAGATAATCCAGAAGGTAGACAGAAAAATCGACGAGTAGAAGTAATTATCAAAACTTAAAGCCTATAGATCATAGATCCCCGACTTCTTGAAGAAGTCGGGGATCTGAGGGGATCTGAGCGTTTATTCCATTAACATAATTTGTCTAATTGATTTGAGAACCCGCAAGATATCATTTAATTGATTGCGACGTTTTGCTTTAATACCTGCATAAATCAACAGGTTTTTAGTTTTAATGTGTAGAGACGTTGTATACAACGTCTCTACATTTTTTGTATACAACGTCTCTACATTTTTTGTAGACAAGGTTTCTACATTTTCAGGAAACGTTTCTACAAATTACTGTTTAACTTACAGGAACAGAAAGTTCTTGCTTGAGTGCTTGTTCCAACAAAGGTGCTTTGTCGGTTTTTTCCCAAGGCAAGTCTAAATCTGTGCGTCCTAAATGTCCATAAGCGGCGACATCTTGATAGAAACGAGCGTTTCTTTCTGCGGGTAAATTGCGTAAATTAAAGGCGGCGATAATTCCGGCTGGACGTAGTTCAAAATTTTCTTTGACTAAACTTAGTAAAGTGTCATCGTCTACCTTGCCAGTTCCGAAAGTATCGATCATCATACTTACAGGACGAGCTACACCGATCGCATAACTAAGCTGTACCTCGCACTTTTGGGCCAAGCCAGCAGCCACAATATTTTTCGCCACATAACGGCAAGCATAAGCGGCGCTACGGTCTACTTTTGTGGGATCTTTACCGGAAAAAGCACCGCCACCATGACGAGAGTAACCGCCATAAGTATCAACAATGATTTTCCGACCCGTCAACCCAGAATCACCTTGCGGACCACCGATCACAAATTTGCCTGTAGGATTGACTAAAAAGCGAGTTTCTGCATCCGGCTTCACATCGATATCAGCAAAAACTGGAACGACGACTGCATCCCAAAGGTCTGCTTTGATTTTGGCTTGCACTGCGCTTTCGTCAGTAATATCGCCAATGGTCGCAGTATGCTGAGTGGAAATCAGGATGGTGTCAATACCTACGGGTTTTCCGTCTTCGTAAGCTACTGTAACTTGAGTTTTGCCATCTGGACGCAGGTAAGTCAACTCTCCGGTTTTGCGAACTGCTGCCAGTCTGCGAGCGATTCTGTGCGCTAAACTGATGGGCAAGGGCATTAACTCAGGGGTTTCGTTGCAAGCAAAACCGAACATTAATCCCTGATCTCCCGCACCAATGGCATCAAAAGCATCAGAGTCATTTTGTTGGCGAGTTTCTTGGGCGGTGTTTACCCCTTGGGCGATGTCGGGGGATTGTTCATCTAAAGCCACTAACACGGTGCAACTATGCGCTGCAAACCCGTTTTCGGAATCATTGTAACCAATTTCGGCAATTTTCTTGCGGACGATATCGACGTAGTTAACGTGCGCTTTGGTGGTAATTTCTCCGGTAATTAGCACTAAGCCTGTGTTTACTACAACTTCTGCGGCTACACGGCTATAGGGGTCTTCTGCCAGTAGCGTATCTAAAATAGAATCAGAAATTTGATCGCAAATTTTATCAGGATGACCTTCGGTGACAGATTCGGAGGTGAATAGGTAGCGACGAGTCAAAGGTAGCTCCTCCTTGAGAATGTGGGCTGGTAATAACTAAACTATACTGGGCTGAATTCAACCACTGTAAACAGTCATCATAACAAGATTTACCCCGTTAAGCAGACCGAGATTTGGTTTATTTGGTAATTGATATGATTTGGCTGATGATTAATCAGTAATCCTGAGATCTTGCACTATTGTCAAAAAGACTTGAAAAACTGGGTTTATGAACGAAAAACCTGGTCTTTCAGATTTAGCTCTTTGCCAGAAACCCGGTTTTTAACCCGGGTGCAAGATCTGAGTAATAAAAATTTTACTCCAGCACTCGGGCGTTTTGCGGGTATGTGGTTTGGCGAGTGCGATCGCGCAAGCACAGACTACGCCAACGCGATACTATGAGAAATTGAGGTAAGTAACTGTAATGAATTACTCAATTACCCTAATTTCAGGAAAAATTAGAGTTAAAACTGTAAGTTGTTTTATTCATATATTTAAGGCTAAGTGAGAATTAGGTGATGAACGAAATTACTCTGGAATGGCAAGAAACAAGTCAACTTAGAAAAGCAATTATTGGCGATCGACAACTTAGCAAACATCCCGGTACAGTGCGCTTAGGTCGTGACCCTCTCCAATGTGATATTGTCTTAACTCATCCTACAGTTTCCGGGTTGCACGTAGAAATATTTTTTAACCAAAATTGTAATTGTTTTCAGGTGCGAAACTTGCGCCAAAGTAATCCGCCAATGGTGGATGGAAAAAATTTGATTCAAGGTGAAATGAGTTTAAGCCAGGGTAGTACTATTTGTTTGGGACAAATTGAAATTAAAGTTGTGGCTGTGACTTTGGCTGGTAGTAGTGTTCCTGCTACTATTTTGATTCCGCCTAATTCCGGCAATTGGGCAAATCAAGTTTATGGTTTAAAATGTCCCAAGTGCGATCGCATTTCCCCCTTTGAACAGTTAGACTTGGGTTGTCCTTGGTGCGGTACTTCCCTAGCAGCAGCTTCTAGCGTATTAATTACTCCTAACAGTCACTAAATTATGAATCCTCAATCTCTAAAAATTCGCCTGAGTTGGCAAGATCCCGTTACCGGAGAACGGCGAGAACCTAATTTAAATCTTCCCGTTGCTTTAGGACGAGAATTTTCCCAAATGCCCACTCAAATTAGAGGTTTGCCTGTCTCTCGCATTGTGTTAAATACTCCGGCAATTTCTCGCTTTCATGCTTTAATTGATCTGGAAGCCAGCGGGTTAGTAGTAGTTGACCAAAATACTGTTAATGGGATTTTTGTTAATGGTCAACGTCAGGCGCGATCGATCTTAGCTAATGGCGATATTCTCCAAATCGCTGATTATCAAATCACCATTTCTTTTGCTACTATTCCACCCCCAGTAACTTCTACCATTCCACCCACAATTAATTTTCATCCAGATACCGATTTACCGGAATCATTAATTGTTGCTTCTCCTGTTTTTTCAGGACAAACTTTTCCGCCAAATTTGTTTCAATCCCCCCAAGTAAATGTGCAAGATTTATATGCCACTGGTAATGCAGTTGATGAAGTTAATTATACAGCAATTGGGGCAGGTTTGGGAAGCTTTGTTTGGGTAGATTTATTGCGAATTTGTGGAGTCCAAACTAATCAAATTGCTGCTTTAGGTTTGGAAGAAAAACCTTATGCACGCTATCAACGTTTGTGCCTGAATTCGCAAATTCCTCCTCATGAAAGATTGCGTTCTAATTCTGATTCTTGCCCTGATAATATTTGGGGTTGGCCCAGTTATGCTTTAAGAGAAGCTTGGCATGATTTAACTAAGGGAAAATTGGGTGATGCTTTGGGTTATTTGTGGCAAGTTTTTGCCGAACCAACTTTTGCTCAAACTTATACGCCTCGATCGCAAAATGTGTTTGATTCTATCGATCGCGAAGCCCAAAGAATTGGTTGGGATAAAATATTTCGTAATGGTAGCGTCCGGGCAATTCGCAAAACAACAGATGGACGTTATGCGATCGCATATTCCCGTCGTCGTTCCAGCACAGCACCCCCAGATCATGCTTTTTTGATCGCCCAATTTGTGCATTTAGCCACAGGTTATCCCGCCATTCAATTTTTACCAGATTTGCAAGCTTACCGTCAACAAACTGGGGATTTCAAATCAGTGGTAAATGCTTATGAAGAACACGATCGTGTTTACGAATTCCTAGAAAATCACGGTGGTACAGTTTTAATTCGCGGTCGAGGGATTGTAGCTTCGCGCATTGTGCAAAGGATTTATGAAGCGAGGGAACATAATAAGTTGATTTCGATTTTGCATTTAATGCGATCGCCCAAACCCCAAGGTAACAAATTTGCTTCTGCTCAACGTCAAGTCGAAAATCATTATGAATTTCAACCCTTTAATTGGCCGAAAGCTTGTTGGGGTGGCGACTTAAGAGAAATGTTAGAAAAAGCCGATCCTGCGTCCAGAAAAGAGTTATTAAAACAGTGGGGAGGGACTACGACTGCCGATCGCAAAGATTGGAAACGCATCGTTTCTCAAGGATTAAAAGAAGGTTGGTATCAAATCACCTTTGGCGAAGTAGAAAAAGTAGAAAGAGATTCCCATAATAGAACTGTTACTTACATTAAAGAACAAAGTTTAAAAGGACAAATCCGCCTAGAGGCAGATTTTATTATTGACGCTACTGGATTAGATGCTCATGTTGTAGCCAGCCCTTTATTAAATGACTTAGTAAAACAGTATAATTTGCCCTTACTTGATAATGGTAGATTAGCTGTAGCCAATGACTTTGAAATAGTAGAAATGCGAAATCAACGAGGTAAAATATATGCCAGTGGTGCGATAACTTTAGGTAATTCTTATGCCGCAGTTGATAGCTTTTTGGGTTTGCAATATGCCGCCCTTTGCGCTGTGGATAGTTTAGCCACAGTTAAAGCCCCAAAATTACATAAACTAAATGCAATTACTTCTTTGATTCAATGGCTAAAATGGGTTAATAATCAGTCTCCTTAATCTGGGATTTTTTACCACAGAACAATTAGTAGGGTGCGTCAGACAGTTAAACCTTGATGCTGTCGATCGGAATTTCTGGTCTGACGCACCCTACAACTAGGATTTTTTACCACAGATATCCACAGATAAACACAGATGAACACAGATGTAGATGTAAACTTAAGGTTTGGTCAATAAAATCTAAAATCTAAAATCCCATGACTCCCACTCTTTTTGGTAGATGGCAAACTCGTTTATTATTATTGGCGACAGTCGGCGTATTAGGAACTTTACCTTTTGCATTAGGAATTACTAGCCCTCATTCCAGTCCTGTTTATTTTTGGGTGTTGGGATATGTGGCTATTTTTGGCATTTTTTGGGATATCCTTTATAATTATCTGCAAAAATTTCGCTGGGATCGAGATTGGCCCGGAATTTTTCAATTATTGGCGGGTATTTGGGAAGGAATTTTCTTAATAATAATTATTAAATTGTTGCAATTACCTTTACCTGGAGTGCAAAACCTAGATTTAAACTTGTTTATCCGCCATTACAGTTTAGTGTGGCTAGGTATTTATCTGGCATCTCAAACAATCATGAGAGTATTGTTTCCTCGCTGGCGGTTTCGTGGTGGACAGTGGTTTTAAATACAGTTGCTAAAAATTCCGAGAAAATCTGGAATCTTTAAATTGTAGTGTGAAGATTAGAAAAAGCGTGTACGTAAAAGCCAGTAGTTAAGTAAATCAAAAAAAAACTAAAAAGGCTACCAACTATGGCGAGCAAGTTAGTTTTCTGGAGTTGAAGAAACCCGGACTTTTAGAAAAGCTGGGTGAATTTATTACGAAATATTCATTGTGTATCAATTTGTTGAATAACTAGAAGTTAGTTGCAAAAAAGTCACTAATTGTAAAGCGATCGCTATTACACCAAAACACTTAGCCTTAACCAAGCATTAGGGCTAGCAACTAATCACACTTCTAAGTTTCCGCCCAAATAATCTCCATCTTTATTGAGGAATGGTGATATGAACATTGTTGCTAAAACTATTACATCAGTTGCGATCGCAACGACTGCTACTTTTAGTTTGTCGGTGCAAGCAGAAGCGGCGCAACTTTCTATGGGGCTCAACTTCACTGGGAGCTCATCCTTCAATAGTGGCTTCATTCCCCCAGATACTATGGGTGCGGTTGGCCCAAATCATATTGTGGAAATGATTAACGGACGGTACGCAATTTACAGTAAAACTAATGGTTCGCTGATTCAGGGAACTTCCCTAGATCAGTTTTGGATTAATGCTGGGATTGCACCCACGAGATACTCTTTCGATCCGAGAATAGTATACGATCCCTTTAGCCAGCGTTGGTTTGCTGCCTCTGTGGACAACGCCAGAAGCAACAACAACTTCTTGGTTGCAGTTTCCAAATCTTCCGATCCGACAGCAGGTTGGACTGGATTTGCGATCGACAGCGACTCAACAAACTCGCGTTGGGCAGATTTTCCCACTTTAGGGTTCGATCGAGACGGCATTTACCTGGCAGCCAATATGTTTGGTATTGTAAAACTTCACTTAATTTGTAGTCATTTATAAGCTAAAATAGTTAACAATTATTTTACTTTAACCCTCAAGAATCAATGACCTGAGTTATCAGGGTGAAATGTCCCGGGACTCTAAGCAACCACTAGTACCA
>NZ_JBHFNQ010000155.1:0-5342 GCF_041929345.1 Floridaenema aerugineum BLCC-F46 | reverse complement strand
CAACTACGTACCTTTTAATCTCGATTTACTAAAGTTTGAATCTCCTGACGTAAAGCCATAATTTCCTTTTGCAATGCTACAATTGACTTTGCTCCTGCTATCTCACCTTCATCACTATCAGCATCACGACCAATAAAAAATGTGGCAATTGTAGCAGTAACATAACCAAAAACCGCCGAGGCATATAGCGCCAATAAAAAACAAAGTACTCGACCTTCAGCAGTTTTTGGTGAATATTCCGAACCCATAGTTGTAATTAACATTGCTGTCCACCAAAGGGCGTTACCATAACTTTTTAATCCAGATTCATCAGCAACTTGACTTTCAAAAGCATACATTCCAGCTGCACCCATCAAAGCCACAATTATAGTTAATGCCAACACATAACCAAAACCTCGACGATGAACCGTTGCTGCTAAAGCTTTCATTCCTTGATTAGTCCGAGACATTACTCTTAATAATTGCAATCCTCGCACCGCACGAACTGTCCGCACAATCCGAAAAATCCGAAAAATTCGCAAGGCAGGTAACAGCAGCGAAAGCGCAGTTAACCAGTTTCTTCTTAAATAAGCAACTTTGCGAGGCGCTAAACTAAACTCCAGCAAAAAATCTAAAATAAAAATAATCCAAATAGTAGTGCTAACTGCATCTAATATTGGTGTAAGTCCCCGAACTAACTCAATAATAAATAACAACAGCCAGACTAAAGCTAAAATTAACATTGGCATTTCTAGCCAATCTTCCCACTGTCGCAAAACCTCGTTGCGTTCTTGTTCTAAAGCTTGTTTTTCTTCCAAATTTAGATTGTTCATGACTTCAATACTAATACCCAACTTTAGCTATTCAATATCTTGGGATAACCTAAAAATTCTGGTTTTTCCCAAAATATTACCCATGAAACTTAGTAAAAGGTACAGCAGTAAAAAAGCTGGTAATCGACGCAATAATAAAATCATGGTTCTAGCACATTTACACTAACCAAAGGAGTCACATTAAAATCTTTTTCCTCTAAGCGATTTTGCACAGCGCGAGTAATGCGATCGCGAATCACTCCATCCGACACCTTTACCCCCGGTTTACGTTGTACATAAACAACCGAAAGTAGCGTATTTTGTCCGGGAATTTCCGGGCGAGTAAAACGCACATTTGACTCAACTAATTCAGCTAAACCTACTTCTTGAACTGCTTTTTGTACCTGCACATTTGCCCGTTGAGCACGAGTAGAACGTTCCAAACTCGGAGAATTGAAAAATTGCCAAGTTAAAAGTCCGACAAGGGCAATCAAAGTAACACCTAAAGCAGCTGGAAAAACTCCCTTTTTCCCTCGTTGATAACGACTTCCTTGAATAGATAAACCAAAAATTCGGAATAAAATTGCTGCTGTTAAATTGATGCCGCATAATTGCAGCAGGAGCAAAAATAATCCACCTTTTACTAAATCCCATCTGCCAATAGCACAAGCCATTCCCACAATACCCGCTGGTGGTGCTAAAGAAGCCGCAACTAACATTCCCGTTGCCGCACCAGAAACCAAACTGCTACGCTCAGATTGGACTAAATTTAGTGCTCCCGCTGCACCTGCGGCAATGGGTAACAACACCGCTACTGCTGAAACTTGGCTGCGATCGATCATCAAACTAGTAGGAATTTGTTGTTGCAATATTAGACTCAGAAGAAAAGTTATCAAAATTGTCACAGCCAAGGCGCTAAAATAACGCAACAAACTGCGCCAGAGTAAATAGCGATCGCCTCTAGCACTAGCAATAGCCACATTCATCGCCGGACCCGCAAAAGGTGCAATTAACATCGCCGCCACTAACAAATAACTCGTATTGGTATAAAGTCCAATCCAAACTACAACCCCTGCAACTGCCGCATATCCCAGAAAACCTCGCCAAGAACCAATACTTTGCAAACCAGAAAGAAAAATCTCGATCGGACTACGTTCTTCCACATCTTTAACTTGTTGTGGTGCTTCTGATGCAGGAGGTTGCAACGCCATCACACCAGTAGGCGTTAGAGTAATATGAACTTGTGATAAATTTTGTAACTCTCCTAACAACTTCTCTACTTTTTGATTAGAAATATTTACAATGACGACATCGATCTCTCCGTCACCGTTGCTAGCCTCGAATTGTGCCAAATTCGCCCCATTGTGAGATTTAGCAAGATCGAGAACCGTTTTTCCTTGTCCTTTTGGCACCTGAATGATTAACTGTCGCATATCACCCGCATTTTACCTTCCTGCTGCAAATATCTCGCGTGGATATGGCGATCGCTCTCTAGCTATGGGTATATATTTGATTCTGAGTAGCCGGAAAACTTAGTGCGATCGCAGCATAATTAATGGGGAATTATAAAATCATAAGTTCTCCCAGCTGATGAAATAGATTGCATCGTCTCCTTAACAAATAAAATATGAATAATTACTTAAAACAACTAGGCACGATTTCCCTGTTATTGCTGAGCGCTAACAATCCCCTGTCAGCACAAGTAATTCCCGATGCTACACTACCCAACAATAGTGTTGTCATTCCCCAAGGAAACAGCTTTCGCATTGAAGGCGGGAGCACAGCAGGAAGTAATTTATTTCATAGCTTCAGAGAATTTTCTGTCCCTACAGGCGGCGAGGCATTTTTCAACAATGCCCAAAATATTCAGAATATTTTTAGCCGTGTTACCGGGCAAAATATCTCGAATATTGATGGGTTAATTCGCGCCAACGGCAGGGCTAATTTATTTTTAATTAACCCCAACGGAATTATATTTGGGCGAAATGCTCAATTAAATATTGGTGGTTCTTTTATTGGTTCTACTGCTAATAGTATTCGGTTTTTAGATGGAACTCAGTTTAGTGCTGTTAATCCAACTGCGCCATCTTTGTTAACAATTAATGTACCCGTTGGTTTGCAATTTGGAGCGAATCCGCAAAGCATTACCAATCAATCCCAAGCTACTAGTTTAATTCAACTACCACCTCTAGAGCCGCGAATTCCTATTCCGACAAATGTTGGTTTAGAAGTTTTGCCCGGTCAAACATTAGCTTTAATAGGCGGAGATTTAAATTTAAATAATGGCAATCTCACCGCTTTTCAAGGCGAAATTCAATTGGGTAGTGTGGCGAGTCCGGGTTTAGTTAGCTTGTTACCAACTGCAACAGGCATAGCTTTAGATTATTCCGGGATTAGCAATTTTGGCAATATTGAATTATCAGGAAGTGCTTCAGTTAATACAAGTGGTTTGGGTGGGGGTGCGATTCGAGTTAGGGGAGGAAATGTGACTTTGCGCGATCGCTCTTCCTTAGTTTCCGATACGCTAGGAAATCTCGATGGACGGGGGATAAATATTCAGGCAAATCAATTTAGATTGAGCGATCGATCCTTCATCGGTGCTACAAGTTTAGGTGCTGGTGCCGGAGGAGATATTACTATTAGCACCACAGACTTAATTCAACTTACAGGCAGCGGATTTGCTGAATTTCGTCGGATTATTTTTGATGCTGCTTTAAACGGAACAATTAACCCATTAGAACGGCAAGCAGGCATTTTTGGGGGAACAGCTTTAACTGGAAAAAGTGGAAATATTACCCTTGATACCAGACAATTAATCTTGCGAGAAGGGGCAGGTGTCAGCAACCCCACATTTACTTTAGGCACTGGCGGAAATGTGACGATTAAAGCCTCAGAATTAGCAGAATTCGACAGTTCCGGCGCATTTGCCACAACATTTGGTCAAGGCAATTCTGGTTCATTAAATATAGATACAGGAAAGCTAACAATCCGCAATGGAGCAGCAATTTCTACCTCAACTTTCGGTGCAGGTAACAGCGGAAATATAAATGTGAGAGCAACTGAATCAGTGTTAATATCCACAGAACGCGCCGATAGTTCAGTAAGTACTGGCTTTGCTACTAACACAATTGGCAGCACAGGAACAGCGGGAAATATAGAAATTAATACGGGATATTTGCTGTTAGAAGAAGGAGGAGGGATATCTTCTGCCAGCGGATTTGTTGCCATAAATCGGCTAATTCCTGCTAGCGGTAAGGGAGGAAATTTGACAATTAATGCCACAGAATCAGTACAAATAATTGGTACTTCCTCGGCAATTACCAGCCGTGTTTCTCGCTCTCAAATTATTACCGGGACAGCAGGAAGTGCTAACTCTGGCGATTTGACAATTAACACCAGACAATTGATTATCCGCGATGGTGGCGCAGTTGGAGCCTCGACAGTCGATGCAGGACAAGGGGGAAAAGTCACTATCAACGCTTCCGAGTTGGTCGAAGTTAGCGGTAGAACTAGAGATGGGGCATTTTCTAGTTTCATTGTTACGGCATCTGGAGATCCTTTAGTGGCGAGTTTGTTCCCATCGAATCCCACAGGTGCAGCGGGGAATTTAAGTGTGACTACAGGCAGATTGATTCTTCGAGATGGCGCAATTATCAGTGTAGAAAGTTCGGGAACGGGAAATGCTGGTACTCTGAATGTGGTGGCAAATGCGATCGCCCTTGACAACAAAAGCAGCATCGATGCCTCCGTTCGCTCTGGTGAAGGCGGAAACATCAACCTCCAAGCACCAGAAATCCGCCTACGTCGAAATAGTCAAATCAGCACAAACGCCGGAAATGCAAATGGCGGCAACATCACCATTAACACCGATAATTTAGTAGCTTTGGAAAATAGCGACATTACCGCTAACGCAGTCCAAGGTACAGGCGGCAGAGTTAGCATCACTGCCCAAGGTATCTTCGGCACTCAGTTCCGCCCACAACTCACACCCCTAAGTGATATTACCGCCTCTTCCGAACTGGGTGCTCAGTTCAGCGGCATTGTGGAAATTAACACTCCCGAAGTTGATACAAGTGCTGGTTTAGTAGAATTACCAGAAAACTTTACCGATATCAGTAATCAAATTGTCGCTGGTTGTTCAGCTTCAGGGGGTAACAACTTCGTGATTACCGGAAGAGGCGGCTTACCCGAAGATCCGAATCAAACCCTAAGAAGTAACACCGTTTGGCGCGATTTACGCGCTTTTGTCCAGCAGGGGAACAGAGGGGCACAGGGGCACAGGAGCACAGGGGCACAGGAGAGATCTGCATCTTCAACTCCCCCCACCCCCCTACCCTCCTACCCCCCCACCTCTTTTACTGAGGCTACTAGTTGGAAAATAAATTCGTTTGGTCAGATAGAATTGATCGGTAATAGTTCATAAAACCATAGACAAATATCTCAGGTCTTATTTTGTAGGTGTTACCCTAACTGGGTGAACTACTACACCCTCTATCCCATTGCTCGCAGAGCGTTTGGGACTGCTTGTAGTCTTTTACTCGTCCCCTTTAG
>NZ_JBHFNQ010000154.1:0-3173 GCF_041929345.1 Floridaenema aerugineum BLCC-F46 | reverse complement strand
TGCGCTTCAGCGCTAATAAGAGCGCTGAAGCGCAACAACGTACTTTACTTAATTTTACTGCCAAACTCTGGGCGGACAACTGGGACGATCGCAAAAACTTAACCTTAACAAATGCCAAACTTGTTTAAACCAATGTTTCACTTCGATACTGGAAGCGCCCCGATATCTACATAATAAACCTTCCGTTAATTGGGTAACTCCTGCTTCTCCTCTACTAGAAAAATCAGGCTGATTTTGCCATATCTCTCGCGCTTTTTCTACTATTTCCGGTGATACTTTTTCACCTACCCAAACTAAACTAGCAACTATTGGTTGTCCAGCTAAACCATGAGGACTATTAATAATTCCTTCCCCGGCTGGTAGCCATTGTCTATCTATCCACAAAGGTTTTCCTTCTCGCCAAATTTCCGTGTAACTGCGCCATTCTCCTGTTAAGAATTTCTCACCTCTGGCGCTACGTCCAAAACGGGTAAGTTCCCAACCTAACCAACTGGAATTAGGGGCTAATTCTACACGCAAATCTTGGCGATAGTTTGCCCCATTAAAAATAATAGTATCTTGAGGTAGCCATTCTAAATAAGCGCCGGAATCTACTTTTATTTGAATATTTTGTTTGGCTTGTAAGCCGTTGCTGCGATAAATTTTACTAGCAGCAGCAGTGGTAATTAAGGCTTTAGCATTTGGTTGTAATTGCACATCAAATGAAAGCCGATCGCCTCCTACCATTCCCCCCGCAGTGTGCAAAATTACGCTATGACAAAAATCTGTACCTTCTGGATAGAAAGGTTTTTGTACTTTTAGAGGTGCGATCGCTAAATTGTGGATTAGTTTGGTGGTGTTTTGGCGATCGGCATAAATTAAATTAACTTTTCCCTGCCATCCAGAAGATAAAGGATTAACTATTCGATCGGTAGATGTATCGTTCACTTTGTATTAATAGGTATTGGGAGGTACACAGATCCCCGACAACTTCTGCTTTCGTCGGGGATCTGGCTGACAGATTTGATTAAATGATACGCGAAATTACTTGCCAAATTTCCGAATTTCAATTATTAAATTTAAACGATTGTTCAACAATCTAAATATTAGCATACAATACTTTACTTAAAACTCAATTAATAGTTACAGATTCTCAGAGTTTTTTGTATTGAAAAATACAGTATATGGGGTATAGTTATCTTTAACTTAAGTGCAGCTAAAAGGCAAAATTAATTAGCCAATCTGCGGGACGGATAACACCAAAAAAGTTTAACTAATCAGGGGAATACTATGCCTGAAGTTCTCTTCAAAGTAGACTTAAACAAGCCATTCACCGAACAACCCTTGGTTGGACATAATCGTTGGCATCCTGATATTCCAGCAATAGTTTCTGTTAATCCGGGGGCTGTATTTCGCATTGAATGTAAAGATTGGACAGATGGACAAATTGGCAATAATGACAACCCCAACGATGTCAAAGATGTTGATTTAACGGTAGTTCATGTATTAAGTGGGCCAATTCATGTCAACGGTGCCCAACCCGGAGATATTCTGATTGTTGACATTTTAGATGTGGGAACATTATCAGAATATGAATGGGGATTCACGGGAATTTTTGCCAAAGAAAATGGCGGTGGTTTCCTGACAGAACATTTTCCAGTTGCTCAAAAAGCGATATGGGATATTCAAGGAATTTACACTAAATCTCGGCATATTCCTGATGTGAGATTTGCCGGAATTCCTCACCCTGGATTAATCGGTTGTGCGCCTTCTCATGACTTACTTGCTACTTGGAATAAACGGGAAGCAGACTTAGTAGCAACTAACCCCGATCGCGTACCACCTTTAGCCGCATTACCTAACCCACAAAATGCAATTCTTGGCTCATTAAAAGGTGCAGAATATGACAGAGTTGCTAAAGAAGCAGCCAGAACTGTGCCACCTCGCGAACATGGGGGAAACTGCGATATTAAAAACTTGTCCAAAGGTTCGAGAATTTATTTTCCGGTTTATGTAGACGGCGCAAAACTTTCAATGGGAGATATTCACTTTTCCCAAGGTGATGGAGAAATTTCTTTTTGTGGTGCGATCGAAATGGCAGGTTACATTGATTTGCACGTCGATATTATTAAAGGTGGCGTGGCAAAATATGGCTTAACCAATCCCATTTTTAAACCGGGACCTGTGGAACCTCGTTATTCTGAATATCTGGTATTTGAAGGGATTTCTGTTGATGAATTTACTGGGCAACAATATTATCTAGATGCTCATGTTGCTTATCGGCGTGCTTGTTTGAATGCGATCGAATATTTCAAGAAATTCGGTTATACCGGAGAGCAAATTTACCTGCTTTTAGGTTCCGCACCAGTAGAAGGGCGAATAAGTGGCATTGTAGACATTCCTAATGCTTGTTGTACCCTCGCAGTTCCCACAGCAATTTTTGAAAAGAATGTCTTACCAACATAAATTACATTAATACAAATAGGTAGGGGCGGGTTTAGCCAAAAATTGCAATACTCACGAATAAGATAAAAGTCAAAACCCGCCCATTCCAAGCATTTTTACTATCTGTGTTCATCTGTGGATATCTGTGGTAAAAAAGCCAGATTTGTGAACTTTGCAAGAAATCTATTTCTACCCTAACCATCCTCACTTTAAAATTAACTATGCCTCTTTACGAATTTGATTGCCAAAGTTGTGGAACTTTTGAAAAATTCCGCAGTATGAGCGAAGCTAGCAAACCGATGCTTTGCCCAACTTGCCAAGCGGAAGCTAAACGAGTTTATTCTGTAGCTGGCTTAATTATGACACCTCAATCTTTAAGAACTCGCATCGATCAAAGTGCAGAACCTCGCATAGTTAATCGTTCCGAAGTTAAGCATTCTCATACACATAAACACCATCATAATCATCATCACGATCATAGTAGACCTTGGATGATTGGGCATTAAAAAATTGGTACGTTGTTGGGGGGAAAAGAAAGAATTAAAAAAAAAAACAAAACAACAAAAATTTTTATTTTTTTTTTTTTTTTTTTTATTTTTTTTTTTTTTTTATTTTTATAATTTTTCTTCTCCCCCCAAACAACGTACCAATTTTTTAATGCCCAATCATCCAAGGTCTACTATGATCGTGATGATGATTATGATGGTGTTTATGTGTATGAGAATGCTTAACTTCGGAACGATTAACTA
>NZ_JBHFNQ010000153.1:0-7471 GCF_041929345.1 Floridaenema aerugineum BLCC-F46 | reverse complement strand
CAGAACCGGAAACCTCACGCGCTGAAGCTTTGCAACGGGTACTGAAGCATCGGGCTAATATTATTAAAGTTAATCCAGCTGATGATAAGTTGTTTGAAGAAGCATTGGGTTGTGCGTTAACTTATATGATGACTGGGGAGGCGTGCGTGCCGCCGACTGGTTCTGATGTGGCTTTGCGGTATTTGCGCTCGCGCATTAGTGTACCCAGAGATATGTCTATCTACGCCGCTAAACGGTTGAGAGAAGCGTTAGAGGCAACTGCGGCTTTGGTAGGCAATGGTCAAGGTACTCCGATTCCAATTAATCATCGGCGGGATCAAGACCCAGCTAATTTTGGCAAGAAATAATGATTAATGTTAGTTTTCAGAGGAAAGTACGATAGTAATCACAACCGGAAATAGTAGCACGTAATGCGCGATCGCTAATCATACTATCAAATTTGATTCTTTCTGGCGTTCGTTCATCTTCTCCAATTCGGAAAACACCGTTTCCTTGCGGTACTAATACTTCTCCATCTCCCCAAATAGGGTAGATTATCCACAACTTATCCTGACGTAAAATAATCCGAAAATTGGAGTACCAGGGATTATGAGAACGGTAATGTCCTGTATAAGCTAACCATTCGGGGGGATAGTTAAAAGTCTTGGTTCCGGTGTAGCGATCGCTCGCATACCACTGCTCTCCATAAAACACTTCTACTACTTGATTATCCGAGCGTTTAAAACTTAAAAGAAAAAGCGCAAAGTCGGGATGATTAACATAAAAACTATCCCCATAACGCCGTTCTAAAATAATATATTTATTCTGGTATTCTAAAATTAAATGTTGATTTTGAGCAAAGAAAGTTAGTTGTTTGTTATCTCCCAAGTAAGTACCTGCATAATCATTAGCATTCTCAATTACTGTCGGATGATTAATTGCAGGTAATGAAGGTAATTCTTGAGCGGAAAGTTCAGATGTAATCAACTGGAGTGCTACTCTAGATATTTCCCCAGGATTCCCTGGTCTATTGCACAAGACAACAACTCCCAATCCATTATCCAAATCAAATGTAATATTGGAAAGATGACCGATCGTTCCCCCATAATGAAGGATGTAATTCTGGTTATTAAATTTCTCGATCGCTAAACCATATCCATAAAAAACTTCTTCAGTCTGATAAAGTTTAATTACTGGTTGAACCATTAAATTAAAACTATCTTCCGAGATAAGTTGCCCTGACGATGTACATCCTTTATTTAATAAAAAGCGCAGGTAAGTTGCCATATCTACAGGTGTAGAAGCAATACTACCATCACCAGCAGCATATTCCAACCAAGGTGCGGGTACAAGCGGGTAATTATGCGAGTAAGGACGGTCATCATAAAAGCGTTGATAACCAACAGCTAATCGGTTTCGTATAGCGTGGGTAATCACAGGTTCGGTATTAATCATACCTAAAGGTTGAAGAATACTTTGCCGCAAAATTTCTGTGTAACTTTGACCGATTAAATGTTCTAAAACCCAGCCAAGAGCTTTATAACCAACATTAGAATAATGAAAATATTCTCCCGGTGGTGAAGTAACTTCTGTTTGTGCTAAAGCGACAACTTCATAATGAGAATTAGGCGTAAAATCTCTACCAGTGATAATACCCGCAGTATGGGAAAGTAAATGATGAATAGTAATCGGTTCGTAGACAGATTTTACTCCAAACCAAGGCAGGTATTGAGTGACGGGTGCGTGTAAATTTAATTGTCCGGCTTCGTAGAGTTGAAGTAAGGCAATGCTAGTGAAAGATTTACTAATTGAGGCAATAGGAAATAAAGTTTCGGGGGTGACAGGAATATCAGCAGCGATGTCGGCTTTACCATAAGTGGAAATATGTAACAATTGTTCTCGATCTGTAATCGCAATAGCTAGACCTGGAGTATGATACTCCTGCATTTTTTGACCGATGAAATGGTCGAGTTGATGGAGTGCTTTGTGAAACTTATTCATTCGTCTGTATTATCACTCCTTCTTTGTAATCTTGATAAATATTCCATTAGCAATAGGGTGGGAATGGATGAGATTACCTCATCGCCGTCTCGGTAGCGAAACATCTTGGGTATACAACCAACTTCTATGGTAGCTGCTATATTTTCATAGCGTGGAGTGTAGTCAATTGTGCAGTAAATTTGATTTTCTTGGCAACCAGCCAGTACAGCTGCAATAATATTTCCGTGACT
This sequence comes from Floridaenema aerugineum BLCC-F46, assembly GCF_041929345.1. Classification (NCBI taxonomy): domain Bacteria; kingdom Bacillati; phylum Cyanobacteriota; class Cyanophyceae; order Aerosakkonematales; family Aerosakkonemataceae; genus Floridanema; species Floridanema aerugineum. The sequence goes on along the minus strand of NZ_JBHFNQ010000153.1, from coordinate 5,261 downwards.
AACAGGTTGGTCAGTGATGGTCAGCCTGATCTAAATAGCATACCTCAAAATGTATATCATCTTGTTGGCAACAACGTTGAGGTTCAAGAGTTGTCCACTGGAGAAGTAGAGAATGCAAGTCAGGGTTAGACATCTGTAATTGAGTTATATTTTACTCAACAATAATCATTATAGTATAAGTGTACTATAGAAGATTTTTCTCTTCTATTTGAATTTCACTTAACAGCAATAATCCTGATGCGGCGATAATCAGCTATCCAATACCCATCACGGTATAAAGTTGGTTGTAGCTGCATTTGAACTGACTGAATTACTTGCATTTGTTGTTGAGGAGATAATTGGGATAAAATGCCATTAGCAAACATTTGTAACCAGTTGGCGATACCTGCTTGACCACCTTCTAAAGGTGTGGGACGCTCAAATAATAGTGCATATTTAACTTCAAATTGCTGTTTTTCTAAAAGAGTCGCATATTCTGCGATACTGGGAAAGTACCAGGGGTTAAGTGTTTGAGGATTCCCAAATCCCATGTTTTCTATTGTAGTAAAAAGTGCGATTGCGATCGCCCCAATATTCCCCCGTCCACCAAATTCTGCCACAAAACGTCCGCCCGGTTTAAGTGCTTGATAAATACATTGAATCACTGCATCTGCTTCTTTAATCCAATGTAATGCAGCATTAGAAAATACAGCATCCAAAGGTTCATCTACTTGAAAATTCCGAGCATCAGCAATTACCCAATGTAGATTAGGATAGTTTTGTCGAGCTTGTTCAATCATATTTTTATCGGCATCAATACCGCAAACTTTTGCACCTGTAGAAGCAATTTTTGCTGTCAAATGTCCAGTACCACAACCCAGATCTAGAATTCGTTCATCTGGCTGAGGTGAGAGTAATTCTAGGAGTGATTCTCCAGATTGCCAAACGAAAGAATGATTGCTTTCATATAAGGCTGTATTCCACATATTGTTACTCATGCTAATCCTCCTATTTCAATCAAATTAAACTACAACTCGACACAAACGAAGATTATCTAAAATTTGGGCACCCTGCTTTTTATAAAAGTTAATTGCTAGAGTATTACGAGTAGCAACTGTCCATTCAATTCGTCCATAATTACGGATTTTAGCAATTTCTGCTATTTCCTCGATTAATGCAGTTCCTACTCCTTGATGACGCATATCAGGTAACACAAATAAATCATCTATCCACAGAGTTGCTTGGGCTAAAAAACTGGAAAAAGTAGGATAAATTAAGGCAAATCCTACAGCAGTTTGCTTAACTTCAGCTAAGAGAACTTCTGCTAGTGGTGAATCAGTAAATAAAGTTCTTTGTAATTGTTCGATAGAGAGTTGTAAAGGTTGAATAAATCCATCAAATTCGGCTTTTTGAGCAATGAAAGAATGGATTAGGTTGATGTCTTTTAGGGTAGCTATGCGAATCGTAATTTCTAATGATGGCATTTGAGTTTCTGCAATGTTTAATGATGTCTTAGTTACTACTATAGAAAAGCTGAGTTATCATGTCCAATATATATTTAGTAGTTGATTTATATTTAAAAAATATAACTGTCTCTAACTTATGGAACTTCGGCATTTGCACTACTTTGTTATGGTGGCAGCAGAACTAAACTTCAGCCGTGCTGCTCAAAGGTTGCATATTGCTCAACCACCGCTAAGTCAACAGATTCGCCAACTGGAAACTGAGTTGGGTTTTGAGCTATTCCATCGGACTAAGCGGAGTGTGCAACTTACCCAAGCCGGACGGGTATTTTTGGTGCAAGCAGAGAAGATTTTGCAGCTCCTTGAGCAAGCAGTTGAGATGGGACGGCTTGCCAGTCGTGGTGAGGTGGGACAATTGGTGGTTGGTTTTGTCAGTTCTGCGGCGTACAGTATCCTACCGCCTATTTTGCAAGCTTTTCGTCAAGCTGTTCCTAATGTGAGTTTGGAATTGCGGGAACTGACGACTAATCAGCAGTTGCAGTTGTTAGTCAGCGGACAGATTGATATTGGATTGGTTCGTCCGCCTGTGGAACAGCCAGAGATTCATTCTCAAGTGATTTTTCAAGAGCCTTTAATGTTGGCAATGCCAGTGTCTCATCGGTTAGCAAAGCGAGCGAAGGTGTCGATAAAATCACTGGTCAATGAGCCTTTTATTTTGTTTAAACGTTCTTTGGCTCCGGGACTGTATGACCCAATTATTAGTTTATGCCAACAAGCGGGTTTTAGTCCCAATGTAGTGCAGGAGGCGATTCAAATGCAGACAATCGTTAGTTTGGTGGCGGCGCAAATGGGTATTGCAGTTGTTCCGGCTTCTTTGCAAAATTTACAGCGTAGTGGCGTGATTTACAAGCCTTTAAAAGAGAAAACTCCCTTGGTGGCGTTGGCTCTAATTTGGCGACCTGATTGTGTACCTACGGTGGAGCGTTTTTTACAAATAGCTAGAACTGGATACGATCAATCTTTTTCGCTGGCACTCCATACCCCATAAATATCAACAAACTGCGTCACTCGAAAATATTTTTCGTCACTCTCTACCTCTTGAGAGAAAAATGTTTGAGCGATTTCCTCTATCATGGCTTGCGATTGGCGCTGCAACTGCATTTGGGGAAGTTTTTCTCTCGCTAGTGCGGCTTCTACTTCTGTTAACTGCTCTAAGTAGTCAGCCTGTTGTTGTTCATATTGCTCTAAGGCTTGTTTGGCTTTCAAAGCATCTTGTCCTGGTTTAGCAGTGAGGAGTTTGTGTTCCCATTCTTCCCGGTTGCCAGATGGCTCAATGGGTTGAGGTGGGATTTGAGGTATTGGTTCGTTTTCTGTTGCTACTGCCCAAAATAACGGAGTAGAGTGGAAAGTTTCTCTGATGGCTTTTTGATATAACAATGCTGTGCCACCACCGATAATTAGTTCATCGACATCATTGACTAGCAATTTAGCCCAACTAGATATCTGTTGCCAGCGATTTTTTTGGGCGGAAGCGATCGCTTTTACCAAACGAGTCAGTTCAGCTCGTTTACTTTTCCCCTCAGTAAGAGCAAGTGCTTGAATATGGGGATTATTAGGTGAAATGTCATTGTTAGCTTTGTAAATTGCCTGAGTGAGAGCAGCAGCATTTTGTCCCAAACTAGAATCAATTACAGTTTGAATAATTTGGTAAAAGCCTAAATTATTAGTATAGCCGCTAGGTATTCCCCGATCGTAGAGCAAAATGCTAGTGTTTCGATGTCCCAACATTAGGGCAGCGATTTTGTGATTAATCAGCCAATCTTGTTGATTATGCTGTTGCTGATATCGCAACATAATTAAGCCAGAACCTTCAGGTTTGCAAGTAAAATTAACTAAAGTAACTGAGGACTCTTCTCCTCTAAATTCCCAATTAGAGAGCGCTTTTTTCAAATCAACAGAAAAATTATTACCACCATCTTTGATGAACTGATATTCAGGAAAGGGAAGTAATAAAGTTAGTTTGACAGCGAATTTAGTTGGCAGTTGATATTTCTGCTTAATAATGCCCACAATTGCCAGCAGTTTCGGAATAGCAGTATTCTGCTTTGGTTCTTTAAGTTCAATGGAGTTGGTCACATCACTAGCATACTGTTCTGCCAGCTTACCTACTGCATAATAGCATCTACCAAAGCGAACAATGGCATCAGCTTCAGGAGGGATATTTAAGATATCCACAGTCCGATTGGATACTAACCAATCATCTAGTTTGATTACTCGTGAAGACATGATAATTGGCTTGGTTGATTTCTGGGGAATGTCGAGCAAAATTTTCAGCGTGCTTCCACCTAAGTCAACCCAAATTTTAACGGTTAGTTCTTCCATAACTTTAGAAAAAGAGTGGTATTAAAACAAGTCGGCAGCTTTTTTGGGAATGAACGAATTGCCGTTTAAGTTAGAGTCAGAAACCTCATTATCCAAGGTTACTGTATCCTGGGAAAGTTTAGCTACTTCATTTTTTGAGTGGGTGGCTTTTTGAGGGATTTCAATGTACGCGGTGATTACTGTTTCTTGTTCTAGAACTACTCGTCTGATTAAATTTATTTGCTTTTCGAGTTCGCCAATCGCTTCAAAGCCAGCCATTTTTAATGCTTCAGCTTCTACACCTTCTGCTGCTAAACTAAATGGCAACCAATAAGCCATCATCATTTGCACAAAGAGATCTCTGGCTGATTTGGATGAAGGATGATTCTTCATGTAGGAAAGGGCTACCCCTTCTCTGGTTGTAGCAGCAAATCGTAATTTCACATCGTAGATTACCAAGTCAGATTTTTTAGGCATAATTACTTGTACAATTTAGGCGGTCGATAAGGAGATTTCAGCTTAATTTCAGTACATTTTGTCCGGTATAAATGTAGTTACTGTTTGACCAAATATCTAAAATTAGGACTGTTGTATCTCCTGATTTCCTCCATTTATGCCGTGCTAAATGTACTAAAAACCTCTGTCAAAAGCTATGATTGGTCAGTGAGAGAAAGTGTTACCGGAGTAAGGTTTAGCTTATTTCAAAGGTAGCAGCAAGCTAAGTCGATGTTAATACATGACCCACTACTGAAGAGGGATGGTTAAAGTGTCTGTGATGGACAAAATAGACGGTTATAGGATTAACATCGATCTGTGTTATGCCGCTCGATAAACGCACAACGAATATTATTGTTCGTCTTACCCCAAAGGAAAAATCCCTTATAGAGAAAAAAGCAGCGGCTGCTGCGATGACTTTATCTGATTACATTCGTCATTGTGTAGAACGCAGAACTTTTTCCACACCCATTCCAGAAATTAACCGACTCACTTATCACCAACTTGCTAAAGTTGCACTCAGTTTATCTCATGCGATCGTATTAATCGAAGCTGCAAAAATTAGCGAACAAAACTTATCATCTTTTGAGGAGGTAAGGCGAACTACCGTAGATACTCTACAAGTTGTTCGTTCAGTTCAATCGCAACTGTTGGGTTTGAAATCTTCTGAAGAATTATTATGATTGGTAAAGCTACTAAAGGTGCTGACTTCAGGGGATTGTTACGCTATATTTTTAGCCGCGAACGATCGCAACTATTAGGCAGCAACCTGGGACAGCAAAGTATTTTGGGGATGCAGCAGGAATTTGAAGCGATCTGTTCTTTGAACAAAAATGTTGAGCGCAGTCCCTACCTATAACGAAGTTTAGGTAGGGTTAGCGAAACCAACATAAAAATGCGTAGCAACGATTTATTCTGGATTCTCTTGGTTCTGCACATATTCTATAAGTTTATTTAGTGGTG